>NZ_JBEZYD010000044.1:0-114986 GCF_040638335.1 Nonomuraea sp. NPDC026600 | reverse complement strand
CCCACCTACTCGACGGCTGTCTCGCCCAGACCGGCCTGATAATCGAACACCCCTTGAACACATGACCGACCCTACGAATTCAGCCTGTGTACCTGACCGACGAGGAAAAGATCCGAGCCTGCCGGGCGGCTGAGAGAGCAGGCGCCGCCTTCGTGAAAACCTCCACCGGATTCGCACCAGGGGGCGCCACTCTTCACGATGTTGGACTGATGCGCCTCAGCGTTTCTCCTCGCGTCAAAGTCAAGGCCGCAGGCGGGGTGCGCACCCTTGACACGCTCCTGGAAATGGTTCAAGCGGGTGCCACCCGTTTCGGAGCGACCGCTACCGCCACCATCCTGGACGAAATGGCCACACGCACCGGAGACAGGTAGCAGGCCATGCGTCAAAGGCCCATTCGCTGGGGAGTCCTCGGCACCGGACACATGGCTCAGGTCTTCACCGAAGACCTCCTGCGGATGCCCGGCCATCACGTAATGGCCGTCGGCTCACGCAACAGCCGAACCGCCCAGGCGTTCGCCCAACGGCACAACATTTCACGGGCATACGGCTCCTACACAGATCTAGCCGCTGACGACGAAATCGACGTCATCTACGTGGCAACCCCGAACAACACGCACTATTCCGCTGGCCAAACGTGCCTGCAAGGCGGGCGCGCCATCGTGATGGAAAAACCGTTCACCGTGACCGCCGAGCAGGCACAAGGACTCATCAGCCTTGCGCGCGAGCGCCGTGTGTTCGCCATGGAGGCCATGTGGATGAGATTCAACCCCGTCATCAGACGGCTACGCGAACTTGTCTCCGACGGTGCGATCGGCGAGGTCACAGCGCTCTATGCCGACTTCTGCTTCGCACCTGCCTACGATCCGAACCACCGCGTATGGGCTCCAGAACTAGCCGGAGGAGCCCTCCTGGACCTCGGCGTCTATCCGCTGTCACTGGCATGGATGCTGCTCGGGCAGCCGGACGACATCCGTACCGTATCCAGCCCGGCGGCAACCGGTGTCGATGCCAACACCGCCGTCCTGCTGCACTACCGCGCCGGCGCAATCGCGCTTCTGCATTGTGGTCTACTGGCTCAATCAACCCAAACAGCGACGGTAATCGGGACAACAGGGCGAATCGATGTGGCTCCCCCCTTCTTCAGGCCGAGAGAATTGACACTGCACCGGGACGGAAGAAGATCAGAGGCGTTCGCCATCGAACTCGTCGGTCACGGGTATACCTATCAGGCCGCAGAAGTGGCTCATTGCCTTCGTAGCGGGAGCACGGAATCCTCCCTCATGCCACTGCATGAGACCCTGGCAATCCTGCGAATTCTCGATGCCGTACGAGATGGTTTCACGAATGGTCCCCACGTGATCGCCAGGGCACTATGACCTGCCACAGCCGGAAATGGCGCCGATCGGAGCCTCAGCTCAGAGGGCAGCGGTGATCCTGCTGGTTAACCTCGATCCTTCGTGCGCCCAGCAGAACGGAGGTGAAGCCGTGAGTAGCGGCTGATCTTGTTGTTCGTAAGCTCGTCGTCGCTTGCCGGTGGAAGTCCGGTCCGGGTAGCTGCCAGGAGGCCCGGTAGCAGGCTGGCGGCTTCGTCTGGAAACGGGCGGGGTCGAAGCCCAGCGTCAAAGGCCCTTTCAAGGGGGAGCAACGATGCGGTCCGTAGCATGAAGCGAAGCCTGCGGCGTCGTTAGAGGTCCCGGCCATTGGTCGGGAACCAGGGAGAGCCGAGCCCCCGAATCCAGGGCGAAGGCCACGGACGCGGTGAAGGGCCTGGAAGCGCAGCCGTCAAGGACTCCCCGGCGTATGGGGCGCGGAACGTATCGAGAGTGGCGGCGGGAACTGGGGAGGCCCTCCCCGGCCCGGCAACCTGCGGACATGGTGTTGCCGGAGTGTGGCGTCCTATAACCGGTCAACGCCGGGAAATGGAGTGTCGGCCGGGTGGGCGTCGGAGGCGGCCGTAGTACTGCTGGAGCCGACCGGACAACACAACCGGCGGTGAGGGAAGGGCCGCTGCTTCGTCGATGCGCAGCGACTGTGATGGAGGGGCCCGGTGAGTGCCGGTCAGGCTAGTCCCGCCGCCAAGGGATCGCGGGAACCACGGGTTCCGCGTGATCCGGTCCGAGCCTTGCAGCATGCGCTTTACCGGGCGGCCAAGGCCGATCCCGGACGTCGATTCCACGCGTTGTATGACAAGGTCTGCCGCGGAGACGTGCTGCAGCGCGGGTGGGTCGCGGTGCGCGCCAACAACGGAGCACCCGGTATCGACAAGACCACCCTGGCCCAGATCGAGGAGTACGGGGTTGCCCGGCTGCTCGACGAGGTGGCCGACGAACTGAGGGATGGGCGGTATCGTCCGCTTCCGGCGCGGCGGGTGCTGATCCCCAAGCCGGGCACGGCCGAGCAGAGGCCGCTGTCGATTCCCGCTGTTCGTGACCGGGTCGTGCAGGCCGCATTGAAGATCGTGTTCGAACCGGTCTTTGAGGCGGACATGCTGGGCTGTTCGTTCGGGTTCCGGCCGAAGCGCTCGGCGCACGACGCCTTGCAGGTGCTCATCGATGAGTGTTATCGGGGGCGCCGGTGGGTGGTGGAGACGGACATCGCTGACTGCTTTTCGGCGATTCCGCATGATGAGTTGATACGAGCGGTCGAGGAACGCGTCTGTGACCAGTCCGTTCTCAAGCTCCTGCGCGCGATCTTGCGCGCTGGGGTGATGGTGGAGGGACAGGTCCGTCGGCCGGTCACCGGAACCGCGCAAGGCGGCGTGATTTCACCCGTCTTGTGCAACGTCTACCTGCACCGACTTGATCGGGCGTGGGATGAGGGCGATGGGGTTCTGGTGCGCTATGCCGACGATGTGACGGTGATGTGCTGGTCGCGCAGCCAGGCCGAACGCGCGCTCGCGCGGTTGACCGCGCTGCTGGCCGATCTCGGCTTGGAACCGAAGGCGGCCAAGACCCGGATCGTGCATCTGGAGGTGGGTGGGGAAGGGCTGGACTTTCTCGGCTTTCACCACCGACTGGTGCGCAGCCTGGGTCGGGACGGCAAACGGCCTGTCACCTTTCTCGCCCGCTGGCCCGCCGACCGGGCCATGCAGCACGCTCGTGACCGGATCCGTGAGTTGACGCTCCGGTCTCGGCTGCTGCTGCACCCGGAGGTGATCGTGGAGGATATCAACCGGTTCCTGCGCGGCTGGGCCGCCTATTTCCGGTTCGGTAACTCCTCCCGGCACTTCAACAAGATCAGGAGCTATGCGCGGATGCGGATGGCGCTCGTGCTTCGCAAATGCCATCGCCGCTCGCGAGGGTTCGGCTGGTCGGTTGTGGCCTTCCAGTCTCCGGATCAACTCGGCCTGGTCACGTTGTCGGGAATCGTCGTCGCACCCAGGCCCTTTCGGGACTGGCGGGGGATGCCGAATGCCAGGCGGTGAACGACGTCGGTGAGCCGTGTGCCGGAGAACGGCATGCACGGTTCGACGGGCGGGGACTGGAAACGGAGCAACGAACCTGGCCACGGTCACTGGGGTGGCACAACCGACCGGGAAACCGGCGGAACATGAAGGCCCCAGGCCCTACCGCCAGGAGACGCCACCGCGCCAGTCCCCGACCCTACAGTGGGCTGTGCTGTGTGAGTGGCGCCGCGGTTTGCCCGTAATGTCCCTGGTGCGGTTGGGGCGGGCCGTCGCATGACGCTGCGGGGGCGCCGGGTTCCACGGGGCCCGGATGAGGCTCCTTCCTGAATCGTTGCGGTCGGGTCCGGCTCTCAGGCGAGAGCGGGCAGGTCGGTGAGGCGATGCCAGGCCAGGACGAAGGCCGCGGCCCAGGGCCAGGTGTGCTCGATGCGCAGGTGACGGCGCCGGGCGTGGGCGGCCAGGCGTGCGGGCAGGTGGTAGAGCCGGTAGCGCATGGTGTCGGGCTCGGCGCGTTCCAGGCCGGGCTGGTCGTGCAGGGTCAGCAGGCGCAGCCAGCAGTCCAGGTCGTGGCCGAGGTTGGCGGCCAGCATCCAACCAGAATTGACGGTCCAGTCCTTGCTGGGCAGGTTGCGCAGGCCCATCGCTTTGTCGGCGCGTACCCGGTCCTCGACGACGGCGTGGGCGCGGGCCAGGGCGTCCAGCCATTGCGGGTGGTGGGAGCCGGCGATGCCCCACATGCGGCCGATGTTGGTGGCGGTGATCGAGTACTTCCAGCCGGTCCGGGTTTCGAAGGCGGTGAGGTTCTTGCGGTGCCGGGCCGAGGGGCGGACCCGGCGCACCAGGAGCCGCATGCCATCTGGCCAGCCTGTGCGCTGATTGAGACCGGTGAGCTCTGCGACGTGGTAGCCGGGCTGGAGGTCGCCGTCCTGGCGCAGGGAGTCGGTCCAGGCGGTGGCGGGCAGCCGGGCGATGGCCTGCTCGTCGAGTTCGGTGATCATCCAGCCGACCAGGTACCGCACCGTGCGGCGAGCGGTGTTCAGCCCTTCCAGGTGGACCAGCAGATCGTGGGTGGCGCCCGCGCCATCGACCCGGACCAGGATCTTGGCCTGACAGGAGTTCGGGATCTGGGTCAGCGCCTCACGCAGCACCCGCAGGTGGTCGGCGACGGTGTTGCTGCCCGCATTGCCGGGGCGCAGCAGCATCGCCAGCGACTCTTGGGTGTTGGCACACCAGCAGGCCAGCGGGTGAAAGCCGTAGGTCTTCTTGAACGTGACCGCTGCGCCGCTCTTGTCGGAGGCGGCGGTGATGACGGTGGCATCGATGTCGATGACGATCCAGCCGCGCAGTCGCTTGCCGGCCACTGTCAGCCAGGGAAAGCCACCCGGGCGCAGATGCAGCAGCTGCCAGACGCGGCGGCGTACCCTCGCCCGGGTCTTGGCGATGCGGGCGAGCATCGGCTCGTCCAGGCCGGCCAGCGTGCGGTGGGTGGTGGAGTCCGACGGCGCCGTCCCGAACAGTGCCGCCTGGTGGGCCTGCAGTCGCTCGGCCTCCAGCATGCTGCGTGCGCCGCACACGATCGCGGCGGCCAGACTGATGAGGACAGGCGCGCGGTCGCGCCAGGTCGCGCTCTGCCCATCCGGCCACAGTCCGCCGAGCGTCTGGGTCAGTCCCACCCGTTCGGCGAGCTTGTGCAGCAGGACCGCGCCCGCGTGACCGACCAGCCCTTTTCCGTCGGCGGTGACAGACAACCGGCGGTCCCACCCGATACGCTCACTCACCAGAAAGGTGCACCTGCTTCTGCAGCGGATATGGCTTCGACACCCGAATCCTTGCAGTTCAGGGGCACCTTTTCTCATGTTCTAGAGCACAACTACCGCCCCGGCTGAATAGCTGAGGTTAACTCGCGACACGCGGCTGTAGGTTCGTGACCTGAGTCTTTGACGTCCGGGATCATGCAGTCCACGGCCGGGGTTCCCCCTCCTCCCGGTCGTGGATGGAGTGGTCGGTGTCGATGCAGCCCCGGTCCTGGCCGGAACCGGACCCGGTGATCGCGGCGGCGATCCGCTCGATGTATCGCGGCAAGCGGCAACCGCCGCTCCCCGTCCGGGTCCGGGATGAGCTGGGCGAACTGTTCGCCGACGCGGAGTTCGCGGCTGCGTTCGCAGCCGAGGGCAAACCGGGCTGGTCACCGGGCCGGCTGGCGTTGATCACGGTGTTGCAGCGGGTGGAGAACCTGACCGACCGGCAGGCCACCGAGACCGTGCGAGCGGACTTGAGCTGGAAGTACGCGCTTGGGCTGGCGTTGGATGATCCCGGTTTCGATGCGAGTGTGCTGAGCGAGTTCCGGACTCGGGTCATCGCCCACGGCCTGGAGGAGAAGGCTCTGGACCTGCTGCTCGCCAAGCTCGTCGAGAAAGGCCTGGTCAAGGCAGGAGGCAAGCAGCGTACCGACTCCACCCACGTGATCAGCGCGGTCCGAGACCTGAACCGGCTGGAGCTGGCCGGGGAATGCGTCCGCGCAGCGTTGGAGGCGATCTCGGCCGCTGACCCCGGCTGGACGAGCAGGGTCCTCGAGCTGCCTGGATGGGCTGAACGCTATCGCGTCCGCATCGACTCCTGGCGGCTGCCGGCCTCGGAGACGAAACGCGATGAGCTTGCGCGCGCCTACGGCGCCGACGGCTATGCGCTGGTGGAAGCGGTGTATGCACCGTTCTCCCCGGCGTGGTTACGAAATCTGCCCGCGGTGCAGGCGCTGCGGGTCATGTTGATCCAGAACTATGTGCGCGTCACCGACCGGAAGGGGCGGGAGGTGGTTCAGCGGCGGCGGCCCCTCAAAGACGGTGGAGAGGGACTGCCGCCGGGCAGAGTGCGGCTGACCTCCCCCTATGACACTGACGCCCGGTGGGCGGCCAAGGGCGACAACATGTTCTGGAACGGTTACAAACTGCACATCAGCGAGACGTGCCACACCCCCGCCGACACGAACGGCAAGACGATCGTGCCGCCCAACCTGATCACGAACGTCGCCACCACGGACGCGACCGTCCCCGACAGCCAGATGACCGAGAAGATCCACCAAATGCTCGCGGCACGCAGGCTGCTGCCCGGCGAGCACTACCTCGATTCCGGCTACCCATCCGCGGAACTCCTCGTCGGCGCCCGCAAGACCTTCGGGATCGCGCTCATCACCCCGGTTCTGCTGGATCACTCATCGCAAGCCCGCGCCGCCGCCGACTACGACCGTGCGGCGTTCACCATCGACTGGGACGCCGAACAGGTCACCTGCCCGCAAGGACAGGCGAGTTCCTCGTGGAGCCGGTGCACCCAGCGCGACACCGAGGCCATCGTGGTCAAATTCAGCGGCGAGATCTGCCGGCCGTGCCCGGTTCGCTCCTTGTGCACCTCGGCCAAGAAGGGCGGACTCCAGCTCACCATCCGCGCCCGCCCCCTTCAACAAGCCCTTGACCAGGCACGTGCCGATCAGACCGGTAAGGACTGGCAGGACAAATACAAGCTCCGCGCCGGAGTCGAGGGCACCATGCGCCAAGCCGTCGCGGTCGCCGGAGTCCGCCGAGCCCGCTACCGAGGACTGGCCAAGGTCCACCTCGAACACGTCTTCTCCGCCGTAGCGCTCAACCTCATTCGCCTGGACGCCTGGTGGAACGCGCACCCGCTCGATCGGACCCGCAGCGGCCACCTTGCCCGCCTCGAACTGGCAGAACTCGCTCTTGCGGCCTGAGGTGAGTTAACCAGCAGGATCTCTAGACCGGACAAACCGTTACAGAACGTAGCGGAAACGATCTCAGACCCCTACAACAACCCCGCATCACCGCAGGTCAGGGCTATATGTGTTGGATTCTTCGACAGGACTACCGGGACCCCCGCAAGGGCAACCACGGCGGCCGCCCGGCCGTCATCACCGACGACATGATCCACACCGTGCTGCGCCGCCGCGCGACCGGCGAACCCGTCGAGAAGATCCGTAAGGATCTGATCATTCCTACTGGCAAGCGCAAGGGCCACAACCCCTCCCTTGCCAGCGTCTACCGCGCCCTCGCGGAACACGAGAAAACCCAGCGCCACCCCGAGGCCGTCGAACAGGCCCACTTTGAGTACGCCGCCCTGCGCCAGGATCTCTGCCCTGAAGCCGGCCCGCCTGCATCCGGACCAGAAACCTCGTCGACGACCCCCGGAAGCACCGCTGCCGACCTCATGCGGAAGAGCTAAGCGAGCGTTTATGAGAGACGTGCCGCCGGACCAAGGTCGCAACCCAGCCAAGATCAACACTGTGGGCTCATGTCGCTCGCAGCGAGCCAGTCGACGTCGGTGACCGTCGAGGCCAGGAAGAGGGGCAGACCAAGTACGGGAGAAAAGGACAGTAGGCTGCTGAACTGCTGGTCAGAAGGGTGTTCCACGGATGATGTGACCCTCCGCTTGGGTTTGATCGCGGTTTGGTGAACAAGTCATCCGTTGGAGTTGATCGTCGCTACGGTTTCGGCGTCTGAACGCCGGGGATCGAGGCGAGGGACAGCCTGAGACGACGTGGATCGAGCGGACCGCCTATCCGCAGTTCAAGCGACTGACGTCGGCGCGAGGGCTGCACGTGCTCTTCACGCCCTCGCCGGAAGAGGTGGACTGGGCCGAAAAACGGACCGGCAGCCCGGAGTCGAGCTTCGCGCTGCTGCTGGCGTTGAAGTGCTTCCAGAAGATGGCGCGCTTTCCGTCCCCGGACGAGATTCCGAGGTGGTGATCGACCACGTCCGGCGCTGCCTGGAGTTGGCCGACGACGCCGGGCCGGACCATGGCTCCTCCGGCAGCGCGAAGGCGCATCGCAAGCTGGTGCGCCAGCGTCAGGGCGTGAAGTACGACGCGGGTCGGGCCCGGGCGATCGCCGCCACGATCCTGGAGCGGATGGGCGAGGCCGGCCGGGCCCGGATGGAAGGTCTGCTCGTCGTCGGGCCGGACGGCAAATCGACGTTCAACCGGCTCAAGAAGCCCGCCCAGCGGGCCACTGGTCGCGGTTCTGACCAAGGACCTGGCCGTGGCGCCTAGTCAGGCGATCGCCTGGTAGGCAGTGGTCCAGAAGTCGCGGTGGAGGCGGGGCGTGTGGGCCGAGTCCATCGCGGTCTGGGTCAGCAGGATGCCGGTGAGCCCTTCGGCCGGATCGGCGTACGCGGTCGTGCCCAGGCCGCCGTCCCAGCCGAACTGCCCCAGCGAGGCCAGATCACGGCGGTGGGTGCGGACGGCCGTGCCGAAGCCGTACCCGCCGTGCCTGCCGAAGTGGTCGCCGAAGGCGTCCTTCTCGACCTTCTGCTCCGGCGTCAGGTGGTCCATCGTCATCAGCTCGACCGACGCCCGCGACAGGACGCGCTCGCCGCCCAGGGTGCCCTTGTTCAGCAACATCCGGTAGAAGGCGTGATAGTCGTCGACGGTCGAGACCAGCCCGTCGCCGCCGGCCTGGAACACCGGCGGCGTGCTGTACTTCCCGGTGGCGGCCTCGTCCCACACCACCAGCTCGCCGTTCTCCGGGTTGTGGGCGTAGCTGGTCGGCAGCCGGTGGATCCGGTCGGCGGGCACGTGGAAGCCGGTGTCCTTCATGCCGAGCGGCCCGAACAGCCGCTCGCGCAGGAACTCCTCCAGCGACTGCCCGCTCACCCGGCCGACGAGCACGCCGAGCACGTCGGAGCCGGTGTGGTACTGCCAGAGCGCGCCCGGCTGGTGCATCAGGGGCAGCGTGCCGAGCCGGCGGATCCACTCCTCAGGACCGAAGCCCGGTGCGGTGGTGTCCAGGCCGAGCTCGCGGATCGCGGTCTGGATCGGGTACGTTTCCGGCGGCGCCAGCACCGCGCCGAACCCGAAGGTGAAGGTCAGCAGGTCACGTACGGTGATCGGCCGCGCGGCGGGCACCGTGTCCTCCAGCGGGGCGTCGATCCGGGCCAGCACCCTCCGGTCGGCGAGCTCCGGCAGCCACTCGTCCACCGGCTCGTCCAGCCCCAGCCGGCACTCCTCGACCAGGATCATCACCCCGGCAGCCGTGACCGGCTTGGTCACCGACGCCATCCGGAAGATCGTGTCCCGCCGCATCGGCTCGGTGCCGCCCACGTGCAGCGTTCCCATGGCCTCGACGTGCGTGTCGCCTCCCCGGCCGACCAGGGCGACCAGGCCGGGGACCGCGCCTGACACGACATGCCCGCCCAGCACGTCACGCATCCGCCGCAGCCCCGCCTCGCTCAGCCCGGCGCGCTGGTGCTCTTCCCAGTGTCCCTGAGTGTCCCAAGCACCCTTGCCGTCCCAGGTGCCCTTCATATCCCAGCTGGCGACTTTCGACATAGTTCACATTCCTTTGTGTTTGTAGACCCTGGTCACGGCCGCGATCACGGCGGCCGCGTGGAGTGTCTTTCGAGCTCGGCAACCCGATGGTCGCCGAGCCGACCTGACACCTCAGCCCTTGATCGCGTGTTCCTGGAGGAACCGCTGGACATGGGGCCGCAAGATCTGCGATCCCCAGGTGCCCCACTGGCCGGTGAAGTTGTGCTCCGCCCAGGGGATGGTCACGGCGGTGGCGGGGACACCCGCGGCGTCGAGCTTGGCGGCCAGGTCGGCGGCCTGGGTGGCGGGGATCATGTGGTCGCGGTCGCCCTGGACGAGCAGGGTCGGCGGGAGGGCGTGCCGGGCGTGCGTGACCGGGGAGGATGCCTCGTAGCGGTCGCGGTGGCTGTCGATGCCGCCACCGAGGTAGTCGCTCGCGACGGTGGCCGCCACACCGGGCAGGCCGTTCTCGTTGAGCAGGCGGGGCAGGTCGGTCGGTGCGTACCAGCCCATGACGGACTTCACCGGCGCCTGGGGCACCTGGCAGGAGGGCGGGAACTGGGCGTCGTCGACGGTGTAGGCGGCGATCATGGAGAGTTGACCGCCGGCCGAGTCTCCGGCGATCGAGACGTTGGACGGCGCGATGCCGTACTCGCCGGCCTTGCCACGGATCCAGCCGAGCGCGCACTTGACGTCACCCACCGCGTCCTGCCAGCGCGGCGGCGGGGCCAGCCGGTAGTCGATGGAGAAGACGGCGATGCCCTGGTCGGCCATCCAGCGTAGCCAGGGTGCGCTGTCGGCGCGGGTGCCGGAGTTCCATGAGCCGCCATGGACGTAGAGCAGCGCGGGCTTGCTCGCGGCGAGCGCGCGCGGCCGGTACACGTCGACCTTGAGGTCTTGGCCGTCGACGGTGGCGTAGGTCTCGGTCGAGGTCGGGGTCGCCGCGGCCGGCGAGGCGAAGTACTCCGACCAGGAGACCTCCGCGGTACGGGCGGCCACCGCCCAGGGCACGACGACCATGAGCACGGCCAGCAGCGCGGCCAGCACACCGGCGCCGAACAGGGCACGGCGGCCGGACCGCCATGCCATCACCGCCGTGGCAGCGGCGCCGAGCGCACAGACCATCAGGAACCCGGTCAGCCAGGGCACGAACAGCGCGATCACGCCCAACGCGTCCTGCACCGGGGTGATGGGCAGGCGCGGCGCGAAGAACGCCGCCCCTAAGACGACGACCAGCACGCAGACGGCCCAGGCCGACACGCGGCCGGCTCGCCGCCACAGGCTCTTCTTCCTGGGCTCGCCCGCGTCACGCGGGAGCGCGGCCGTAGGGCTGGCGGTCACTGTCATGTTTCCTCCTCAAGCGATGCGAACGCTGTACTCGTTAGGGAGCGGCGTACGCTCATGAACGTCAAGAACTTAAGAGAACGCGGGATGCACGCTCAGGCGCCCGCGGGCGGCACCCATTCCACGAGCCGGTGAACGGTGCGGGCGATCGGGAGGATGATCATCACTCATGCCTTTCACGGGTGGAGCGGGAAGTTACTGCGGAAGACGTTGTACGGATCGTGGCGACGCTTGATGTCGCGCAGGCGATCCAGCGCGGCCGAAGTGAAGGCGTCGGCCGCGCTCTCGCCGGAGTTGAGGAAGGTGAAGGGCTTGCGGCCGCTGACGGGCAGAGCGCCGGCGAGAGCGGCCTGCTTGCCCGTGACTGCCTCGGCCGTGGCGGGATCGGCGGGGATGCCGAACAGGTAGAGGGCATACGGCTCCATGAGCGGGCCGTGCGGGCTGTCGGACGGGCGGGTGAACGCACCGCCCAGATGCCGGATCTGCACGCTCAGCAGCGGGGCGATCGGGTCGGCCAGCAAGGTCTTGACCGCGGCGTCACCGAGGTCGCTCAGCAGTTCGCCGCGCGAGAGGCCCGCGCCGGGATCGGTGGGTTCGGCCGTGATGCCCCCGACGTCGGAGACCGGCATGCTCCGCCTGCTGTCGGACAGGGGAACCGGCAGGCAGTCCAGGAGGCCGAGCAGGTCACACGCCTGGCTCTCGGCGCCCAGGTAGGTGGCGTCGATGGCCACCATGGGGTCGGCGCCCGGGAAGTGCAGCAGGTCCAGCCAGACCGTCAACTCGGGCGGGGCGTCGGCGGTGATCTGCCGGTAGGCGTCCATCACATCCGGCGCGTGCTCGGCCGCCCACAACATTCGGCCGCCGTACAGGCGCGGGGCGGGGTGCAGGGCCAGTTCGAGGGCGGTGACGACGGCGAAGTCGCCGCCTGCGCCGCGCAGCGCCCAGAACAGATCAGGGTCGGTGCCGGCGGTGACGTGCCGCTGGCGGCCCTGGCTGTCGACGATGTCGAAGGCGGTGACGCTGTCGGCGACCCACCCGTACGTGCGGCCGAACCAGCTCAACCCGCCGCCGAGGGCGACACCGGCGACGCTGACCACCGGAGAGCTGCCGGGCAGGCCGGTCAGGCCGTACGGCGCGGCGGCGGCCTGCACCCGGCCGGAAGGCACGCCCGCACCGACGCGGGCATGCCGGGCCGCCGGATCGACCTCCAGAGTCTCCAGCCGACCGGTGCGCAGCAGGATCGTCCCGTCAGTACGGCCGGTCGCCCCGTGCCCGTTGGGCTGGGTCGCGATGGCCAGCCCGGCGGAACGGGCATGCCGGACCAGCGCGGCGACGTCTTCGGCGTCGGCGGCCTCCACCACGGCCGCCGCCGGCTGCTCGATCGCCAGGTTCCAGGGACGGCGGGCGCCGTCGAAGCCGGGATCGCCGGGCAGCCAGACCCGGCCGCGGATGACGGAGCGCAGGGCGTTCAGCGTGTTCATGAGTCTTCCTCGGGTGGTGGAGGTTGTCAGGCGGCCGTGCGGACGGCGGCGCGTTCGCTGGCGCCTGCGGGAACGGCCCGGCGGCGGGCGAGGGTGGAGCCGGGCGCGACCAGGACGGTGAGGCCGCCGGCGATGCCGACCTGCTGGGCGGAGGTGGTTGCGGAGGCAACGCCCTGCTGATGCTGGGCGTGCCGGCGGTGGCGGCGCCGAACATCAGCGTGTAGCCCGCGCCCTGCCCCATCCCGAGGATGCGTCCTTGGCTGGGAATGTGACATGAGGACACCTCCGTACGGCTGTGAGCGCACGCTTAGCCGGCGCCACCGATAACGGGACGAGGCGTCCCGTATGGAATGCCTATCGTGCGGGAGCGTCTCTGTATTGTCAAACCCAACGTCCCGTCCCGATATGGTGGCACCATGAACGCACGCCGCCGCTCCGACGACCGGACCGCAACGATCATGCAGACAGCCCTCGACCTGGCCCTCGAGGTCGGCTACGCCAAGCTCAGCATGGAGGCGATTGCCGCCCGGGCCGGCGTCGGCAAAGACACCATCTACCGCCGATGGCCCTCCAAGGCCCAGCTGTTCCTCGACGCGGTTCTCAGCTCGAGAACCACAGGCCTGGAGCATCGCGACACCGGCGACATCGTGGCCGACCTGCGCGAGGTGATGACCCGGGCCGTCGACCTCCTGGCCCGGCCACCATGGGGACCGCTGTACCAGGACCTCATCGGCGAAGCCCAGCACACTCCCGAGGTCGCCGCCGCCCTCAACCAGCGCTTCATCCAGCCGCAGACCGCCAACACCCTGGCTCGCCTCAAAACCGCCAAGGAGCAAGGGCAACTGGCACCCGACTTCGACCTGGACCTGGCCTTCGAGATCCTGTCAGGCCCGTTGTACTTCCGACTGCTGATCACACAGCAGCCGATCACACACGCTTACATCGACCGCTTGCTCCAAGCCCTCTTCGCCGGGATGGCGCCTGCACCCCATCCCCGGTGAGTGCAGCTCTGGCGCGTCGTCTCCAGACCGGCGTGGCCGCCGAAGTCGCGGACCAAGATGAGGTCAATATTGCCGGAGCACTCGCGACTGGATGCTCGACATCACCACCTGGCCCGGCGACACGGATTCCTTCGTCGACGCGATGGTCTGGCTGGTCGGCCGCATGCTGACCGACCCCAAACACTTCTACCGCAGCTACACCACCCAGGAACCGGATCGCATCATGACTGCCCGTCCCGCCAGCAGCACCGGCGTACGCGCCCGCGAGATGAACCTCTACCGCCGGCTACTTCGACCTGGTCGCCGCCGGCCGCAAGACCATCGAGGTCCGTGTGCAGTACCCCAACCTGCGCATCCTTAAGGCCGGGGACCACATCCGGTTCGTGTGCGGCCGCGACGACGCCCTCACCCGGGTCAAGCGGGTGAGCCGGTACGCCTCTTTCGAGGAGATGCTCGACGCCGAAGGCGCGGCCAACGTCAACCCCGAAAGCTCCCGCGAACAGCAACTGGCCAACATCCGCCGCATCTACGGCCCCGAGAAGGAAGCCCTCGGTGTGCTGGCCATCGAGATCGAGCTCCTCCAGCCCGCACCGCCTGAGACACATCGACCCGCCACCACGACGAATGGCCCGCGCATCGCGTCGGGCCCTTCATCAGCTCTGGAGCACACCCACCGTGGCCGTGCGGCACAGTGGGCGAGGCTGTGTGATCGCCCTGCTCAGCGACATGACTGTCCCTAATGAGTTCTAGAAGTAAGCCATCCGCCCCGGCTCGCTAACGCCACTGGCCGTTCCATTGTCGATCAAACCCCGACTCGCGCCTGCAGACGCCCATGCCCCTTCACCTCAGAGGTCACTCTCCGGCCTGTCGCTGGCGCAGGTACCAGGCTGCGATCGAGTATGGCGGTGCCGCGGCCTGGGAGCGGGCGGCATGCTCGACGATCGCCTCCTGCATGAAGCGCAAGTCGGCGGGTCGGGGGTATGCGGCGTAGATCGGCTGGAGCATCGCGGCGCCGAGGTCGGTGAAGTGGCCGGCGTCGGTGAAGACACCTTTGTGGGTCAGGTAGGTCAGCAGTCCGCGCCGGTCGGCAAGGCCCAGAGAGGAGTGCAGGGCAATCGCTTCCCACACCCGGTCGACGTCCGCCGCCGCGATGCCGTGCTCGGTCAGCACGGATGCCGCCAGATCGGCGCCTTCCACTTCGAACCGGGCCTGGCCGGCCGCGAGGGTGCCCAGCCCCAGATCGTGCATCACGCAGGCGGCGAAGAGCAGGTTCTCGTCGTAAGCCGCGTCGTTCAGGCAGCCTTCCTGCTCGGCCAACAGGCGGGCGAACAGGAAGCTGCGGATGCTGTGGTCGGCGATCGGCGTGCTCTCCGACTTCTGTACGAGAGCGAGGCTCGCGTCGGCCAGCAGCCCCGCGGGCAGGGCGAGTATGTCGTTCATGCCCCGACCGTATGAGGGCGGTGCAAGAACGAGAAGAGGCCCGAGTGCCTTGCATCGCCAGGATCGGGTCATGACTTCGACGAATTGATCAGCACCAGGTTGCGGTCCTCGTCCTGCCCGGCGTGCAGGGAGCGCACGGCGCCTCGTCCTTGGTGGACGGCTTCTCGCGGCACGGCCCCGCTTCTGCCGGCGTGCAGGAAGGTACGTCTGGCGGCTTTGGCCGGCGGCTTCAGCGGGCGACCCGGGCCGGGCGGTACCGGCTACGGAAGGTGGCCGGTGTGGTGCCGGTGCGCTGGATGAAGTATTTGACGAAGTTGCTGGTGTCGAGGAAGCCGAGGCGGGCCCCGATGCCCGCGACGGGTGCGTCGCCGTGGGCGAGGAGGCGTTTGACCTCCAGCACGACGCGACGGTCGATGAACTCCTTGGCGCCGACGCCGACCGCGGCGAGCGCGGCCCGGGTCAAGGTGCGCGGCGAGTATCCGAGGACGCGTGCGTAGTGTCCGACGTCGCGGGCCCAGGTGAAGTCGGTTTCGACGGCGGCGCGGAAGCGCTGGAAGGTCTCCGCGTGCTCGGCGGGCAGGGTGCCCACGGGTGCGGTCAAGTGGGTCAGGCGCAGCAGGAGCACGGCGAGCAGTCGCTGGAGGATGGCCGAGCGGGTGGGGGCCGGCATGTGGGTGGTGCCGTATTCGTGGGCGAGGTGGTCGAGGGCCCGGTGCAGGGCGGGGGCGTCCTCTCCGGTGATCTGCCACAGGGTGCGTCCGAAGGGGTCGTCGAGGCGGACGTCTGTGGCGGTGGCGGGGTCGAGGAAGTCGGGCTGGAACAGCACCACAGTGCCGCTCGCCGCGCTGAGGTCGCCGAAGCGCTGTACCTGGCCGGGGCGGACCCACAGCCAGGTGCTGTCGGTGACGGCGTAGTCGGCGAAGTCGATCATGTGCCACAGCAGCCCCTGTTCCACCGTGATGAGCAGGTGGAAGTCCGGGCGCTGTGCGCCGCCGGCTCCCTCGGCGTCCCGGGCGCCGTGGTGATGCATGCGGCGGCGCAGTTCGGCGATCGGCATCACTTCGACACCGACCGCGTCGGCCGCCGGCGGCACGTACTGGATCTCCGGGATCGCTTCTTGTCCGTTTTTCACCACGACGAGTCCTCACCGTACCTGGGCGGAACCTTTCGCGGCTCCTATGTTTGACATCAGTCGAGAGCATATGCGGCGGCATGGACGTCGCAGCTCCCGGCCGATAGCGATGACTGACTTCTACCAATGTCAGGAGGCCCCGAATGGCAGACCGTATCCGTCTGACGTACGCGTTCGACGCCTACTGCGGCTGGTGCTACGGCTTGGGCCCGGCGCTGCGGCAGTTCGCTGACGGCAACGCGGACCGTATCGATCTGCGGGTGTTGTCCGGGGGGCTCTTCTCCGGCCCGCGCGCCCTGCCCGTGGCGGCGTACCCGCACATCCCGGATGCCAGCCAGCGTATCGCCGCCGCCACCGGGGTCACCTTCGGTGAGGGCTATCACGACGCCGTGGCCAAGGGGACCTTGGTGTTGGACTCCACCGACGCCGCCGTCGGCCTGGTCGCGCTGAGCCGCCAGGCCCCCGGACGCATCCTGGAACTGGCGAGCGCCCTCCAGCGCGCCTGGTGCGTCGACGGCCACAGCCTCTCCGACCTCGACGTGTACCGGGTCATCGCAGCCGGGCACGGCCTCGACGTCAGTGCCGTCATCGAAGCCTTCCTCGACCCGGCCACCCGCACCGAAGCCGAAAGCGGCTTCCGGGAACTGCGCAGGCTCGGCGTCGACGCCTACCCGACCCTGCTCCTGCACACCCCCACCGGCAACCACCGACTCGGCGGACCGATCTCCAGCGCCCGCCAGCTCACCGAGGCCCTCGACCGGCACCTGGCCCCCGCCTCCGACTGACCACCCACCTGACCACCACGACAGATCACGAAGGAAAACACTGCCATGACGAACATTGCCGTCTTCGGCGCCAACGGCACCATCGGCTCCGCCATCGTCCGCGAGGCCCTCGACCGCGGCCACACCGTCACCGCCGTCGTCCGTGACCCCGCCAAGGTCACCGAACGCCACGCGAACCTGGCCGTCACCACTGGCGACGTCCTCGACGCCCAGTCGATCGCCGGCGCCGCGAAGGGCCACGACGTCGTCGTCAGCGCTGTCGGCGGCGGTGACGGCCCCGGCCACATCGCCACCATCAAGCCTGCCGCCGTCGCCCTCACCGAAGTACTGCGGACCCTCGGCGAGCAGGCACCCCGCCTGATCACCGTCGGCGGCGCCGGGTCCCTGCACACCCCCGACGGCAAGCAGGTGTGGGACGCCCCGGGTCTGCCCGACTTCCTGCTGCCGATCATGCACGCCCACGGCGACGCCCTCGACTACTACCGGACCGTCAACGACGTCGACTGGACCAGCATCAGCCCCTCGGCCATGATCGAGCCCGGCACCCGCACCGGCAGCTACCGCACCGCTCTGGACGACCTCATCACCGACGACGACGGCAACAGCACCATCTCCGTGGAGGACTACGCGGTCGCCCTCCTCGACGAGATCGAGCAGCCTCGCCACCGCCGGCAGCGCTTCACCGTCGGCTATTGACCGACAGGCGCAAAGGTTTTTCGGCCCGCCGCTTCCCGTGAGAAGTGGCGGGCCGAACGCCGCTCCTGAAGCGTCGCCCTGCGACCAGCGATCGTCGGGCGGTCTTGCCGGCTGATCCATCCGCGGCCGATGGACGGCGTTCGCGGGCGGTGGACAGCGCCGGTCGCATCAGAAGTTCTGCCGATGGTCCTGAGGGTTCAGGCCGTGTGCAGGTCGAAGGCCGCCCGGTTCTGGGCGACGAAGCTCTCGACATCGAGGGGGTCGGTGCCGCCGATCTTCTTCACGAGGTCGTTCGTGCCGGCGAAGATGCCGTTGCGGTAGTCGACCGCGACGGCGAGAAGGTGCTGGATCAGGTGCTCCGGCGCTCCGCGGTTTTCGAGGATGGTCCTGAACTCGTCGAGACTGATGGGCACGTAGGTGACCTGACGGCCGAGCGCCTTCGACATCTTCTCGGCGATCTCATAGTGGTTGAGCTCCACCGGCCCGTACAGCGGATAGACCTTGCCGGCGTGTGGGGCGGGGTCCTCCAGGATGGCCGCGATCACCCTTGCCTGGTCGCTTTCAGCGATCGGGGCATGCCGTCCGTCGGCGAAGGGCAGCCGCAGTTCGCCGGTCCCGTCGGCCCAGGTATCGATCAGCCACTGGGCGAAGAAGGTCGGGCGGATGTGGGTGACGGCCACCGGGAAGCGGTTCAGCACACGCTCGGCGACCCAGTGCTGGCGTGCCGCGTTGCTGGCGGATTCACGGCGAGCGGAGATCTGCGACATGTTCACGATCGCCTGCACCCCGTTCTCCTCCGCCGCCACGGCCACGTTCGCCGTGGCCTCCATCAGGCCAGAACGGATCGGGTAAGTGAAGTACAGGGCGTCGATCCCCTTCGTCGCCTCCGCCAGGGAGTTGAGGTCCTGGACATCGCCTTCCACGATCTGCGCCCCGAGGCCGGCAAGCCTCTCGGAGCGCTCATCGACTCGGCGGACGAGCGCGCGGACGTGGTTGCCGCGCTGAAGCAGCAGTTCGGCGGTGTGACGACCGGTCTTGCCGGTCGCCCCGATCACCAGAAGATTGCGTTCCATGATGATTTTTCCGTTTCTAGAGAAGCGCCGGTGCGTGTGCGTCCTTTGAGTGGGCGCCGTATGGGCTTAGTGCGATGTCCGTCGGGCAGGCGGAACAGTTCGAAGAACAGCCGGGCGGTGTCAGGATCGCCGTCCACGACGAGTCGCCCTGAGGCCACCGCCTCATCTACGGCCACCTGCCCCTTCGCGAGGGTGTAGAACGTCCCCTTCTTGCAGGTCAGGCGCAGATGGGGCTTCACCGGCGCCGGGCCGGTCTCCACCCGTACCCGCTCGCCGTCGCCCCGCAGCCACAGCGTCTCCTCGCCGACCACCAACTCCGTGAGCGCGTCGAAGCGCACCGCCTCGCCCGGAGCTGTAAGGCGCATCGCCACCACGGACCAGGCGGCGCGATCGGTGTAGCCGGGCGGCGGGCCGTCCAGGCCTGCGCCCCACTCGGCGAGGCCGGCGCTGGCCTGGACCCACCAAACGTGGTCGAATCCCGTGAGCGTGGGCTGGGCCGTGAGGGCGACGAGCACAGCCACGCCGACGCGCTGCCGATCTGCCGACTCATGTCGATCGCGGCGCTGCCAGTAGTGGCGCGTTCGGGTGCCAGGGTGCCTGCGGCGGTGAACATCGGCGCCTGGGCCAGGCCTACCAGGAACACACCCGGGAACATGCCGCTCCAGTAGTCGGGGTGGTGTGCACGGCCGCGAGCCAGCAGCCGGCCGCGAACGCCATGGCGTCGGTGACGATGCGTCCGAAGCGGCGCTGGGATCCGGCAGGGGCGCCCTTGGGCTGGCGCACCTCGGGCAGGAGCAGCGCGCCGGCGGCGAGGGTAATGTGGCGGGGCGCTATTTCGAGGTGAAGGACAGCCGGTGTACGGCCACGTCCGCGAGGGCGATGGCCCCGCGCTGGTTTTCCTGCACAACTACGGAGGATCGCGGCGCACCTGGATCCCGGTGCTGGAGTCTTCAGACCGTCGGCAAAGCTCCGAAGCCAGAAAGTGAAGCCGCGTGCAGGTGCAGCGGACATGGACAAGATTCGCCCGCCCGCCGCACCTGCATTTGTATTATGGTGCGGTCTTGGCGGGAACGTCCCGGACGACCTCTGTCAGCTCGCCGGAATCGATGTTGTAGAAGAGGCCATAAATCTCAAGGTGCTTCGGCGTGCCTGGGCTCTTGCGGATCAGGCTTACGTCGTAGTTGAGTGACTGCTCGAAGTCGGCGATGCGGATGCCATCCCAGTCGTACAAAGACGAGATGTCCCTGTGCTGTTCACGTTTCCACGAATCGACGATCCCCTCCTCTGTGAAGGAGCTGGCGCCACAGAAGGAGTGGTGTACGACGACAACCCGCTCGAGTCCGAAGAGGTACTGGGAGACTGTGATCGAGCGAAGAGCGTCCGCTGCGCGTCCACCCCCAATGACGAGAGGGAACACCGTCGCTGTAGCACCTACCATCCTGCCGGCCTCGTCGTGAATAAGCTCACCAGGGTAGACCTCGTCACCGAAGTGATCGGCCACTGCTTCCGGAACGCCGGCCGCCCGGGGGTCAAAGCAGTAGATAGCGATCGTCCTGACCGGAATGGAAGTGGTGAGGAGCTCTCGAGCCGCCGGTTCGCTGTAGCCCGGCTGCGCTCTGAATGTGAATTCGACAAAGTTCGACATGCTTGACTCGATTCTCACGGTACAGTCCCGGACTTTTCGCGCAAAGCCCGGGAGATTCGAAATATGAGATAGGGAAACAGCGTCGCCTCTGTGACCTTCCGGTGGGCGATGCCGTCTGGCCTCCTATTCCCCCCACGGGCCATTGACCACGCCACGCTCCATGATGGTGACTCCATCTGCTTCCCGCTCGCGCGCGAGGTGATAGGCGATCGCGTAGGGGGGCGCGGCTGTTTCGGAGTGGGCTCCGTGGGCGAGGACTTCGTCGGTCAGATGGCGGACCATCTCAAGCCGTGGATAGGCGGCATGGATCTGCCTCTGCTCTCTGGCCACGAGGTCGAAATGTTTGCCGAAATCTATCCAGACTCCTTCGTAGGTGAGGTAGGTCAGCAGTCCCATTCGTTCGGGGATCTGCGGAGTGGTGTGAAGAGCGATCGCCTCCCAGACCCGGTCGACGTCCCGGGCGGGGACGCCGAGATCGGTCAGCACTGTGGCGGCAAGATCGGCGCCTTCCATCTCGAACCGCAGCCGGCCCGGTGCGTCGGGGCCTGTTCCCAAGTCGTGCATCACATGGGCGGCGAAGAGGAGTTCCTCGTCGTAGTCCGCGTCGTTCAGGACGCCTTTGTGGGCGGCGAACAGACGGGCCCAGTAGAAACCGCGAATGCAGTGGTTCAGCACAGAGGGATGCACCGCAGCCCGTGCCGCGGCGAGGCTCGCCTCAACCATCGGTCCAGTTGGAAGAGCGAGTACCTCGTTCTGCAGCCCTCCCGAGAGGGCGAGGGTGTTGGTCATAGCGCCACGGTACGAGACCGGCCCTCTTGCCAAAAGTGGCACGGATGCCAACCAGCGCTATAATCGTGCCACTATGACAAACAGACACCACGTTGCAGTGCTCGTACTGCCCGGTGTGCTCCCGCTCGAGTTCGGCACCGCGACGCAGATCTTCGCAATGGACTCCCACTATGAGCTGACCGTGTGCGCTGACACCGAGACCGGGCTGGTGCCAGGGTGCGGCTTCGCGATCACGGTCGCGGCCGGCCTCGAAGCGCTGGACGACGCCGACACTGTGATCATTCCGGGCTACGACGACATTGACGCGGCCCCGTCAGCGGAGCTTCTGGCGGCGCTACAGGCGGCTCATGCCCGAGGCGCCCGACTCGTCTCCATCTGCACCGCGGCCTTCACCCTTGCCGCGGCTGGGCTGCTCGACGGGCGCCCCGCGACCACACACTGGCGGCACGCCGAGCAGTTGCGTCAGCGCTACCCACACGTCGATGTCCTGCCCAATCAGCTCTACGTCGACGACGGCGATATCCTCACGTCCGCCGGCGTGACCGCGGGAATTGACTTGTGCCTGCACCTGATCCGCACCGACCGGGGCGCCGCAGTAGCGAACACACTCGCACGCAAGCTCGTCGCGCCGCCACGGCGACGGGGAGGCCAAGCACAGTTCGTCGAACAATTCCGCCCCGAAGCGAGCGGAGATGAACTTGCTCCTCTGCGGGAATGGATGCTTGACAACCTTGCCAAGCCCCTGACCGTCGACGACCTCGCAGAACGCGCCCATATGTCGCGGCGGACACTGATCCGCCGCTTCCGCAAGGAGACCAGCACCCCGCCCATGACCTGGCTGACCGACGCACGTATTGACCGAGCACGCGAACTGCTGGAGGCGACCACCGTGCCCGTCGAGCAGATCGGCCGCCTCACCGGGCTCGGCGCTCCCGCTTCCTTGCGGGCGGCGTTCCATCGGCACCTTGGCACTTCCCCTCAGGAATACCGGAGCCTGTTCCGCCACAAGGACGAGATGGTGGACGCATGACCGGCGTGGTCTGCCCCCGCATGGCGTCAGGTTTTCGGGTGGTCGAAGCCGTCCAGGATCGCGGTGAGCAGGTCGGCGAACTCCCGTGGGTGGGTCTGGTACGGGGTGTGACCGCCGGGGAACTCCTCGCACGGCACCCCGAAGCGCTCGCTCAGGACGTGCGCGGGCCGGTAGTAAGGACGGCCCACGCTGTCGTGGCCGGTGGCCAGGCACCACGGGATCGCGACCGTCTCCAGTGCCTTCAGGTCGGGCTGGTAGGACAGGAATACGGATAGCTCGCGGTTGAGCAGGATGTCGACGTTGCCCATGAGCCGGAACATCCCGCCCGGCTGCCGGCCGGTCACCCGGCGGGTCAGCGCGGCGCCGCCCATCACCACCCGCAGAGCGCCGGCGGTCACGGCCCGCCCGGTGGGGTTGGTGAACAGCCGCGGCGCCGTGGGCAGGGTCATGGCCGAGAACGCGGCGAACCCCTGCATGGGCCCCTCCCGCTCGGCGATGCCGACCAATTCGTCGAAGGCGTGCTGCTCGGGACTGTCCCGGCCATCGGGCAGGACTCCGACCAGTGGCGGTTCGTGGACGACCGCGCCGCGCAGCCGGTCGGTGTGGTGGGTCAGGAGCTCCACCGTGATGATCGCCCCGGCGCTGTTGCCGAAGACGAAGGCGCGGTCGATGCCGTGGTGATCCAGGATGGCGACCACGTCGTCCGCCTGCCGCGACACCGCGAGGGACGCGTCCGGTTCCACCAGTGGGCTGCGTGAGTTGCCCCGCCGGTCGAACGTGATCACCGTGAACCGCTCGGCCAGCAGGGGCACCGCGTCCGCGTACATCCCGGCGTCTCCGCCACCGCCGGAGACCAGCACCAGGGGCGGGCCTTCGCCGGCGATCTCGGTGTGCAGCCGCGCCCCGGGAACCTTTACTGTCTGCACCATTGCCTCCATTTTCTACACTGTAGAAGTGATTCTACGCCGTAGAAGGACTCGGGGGGCTGGGACGCTAGCGGGTCGCCCGCCGTGGCCGGTCGGGGGCCGACCAGTGGGCCGGGCGGGTGAGGGTGGGCGACAGCTTCGTGGCGCCGTCGCCCTTGGCCGCGTTGAGCTGCGGCTGGGTGAGGAAGATGCTGCCGGTGAGATCGGCGCCGCCGAGTTCGGTGCCCCGCAGGTCGGCGCCGATCAGGTCGGCCAGCCGCAGGTCGGCTCCCCGCAGGTCGGCGCCGATGAGGTAGGCCCCTCTGAGGTCGGCGGCCCGCAGGTCGGCGCCCTTGAGCTTGGCCCCGATGAGGTCGGCGCCCCTGCGGTTCTTGCGGCGCGGGGTCCCGGCCCGGACGAGCTCGCTCGTACGCAGCAGCAGCTTGTTGACGGCCTGCCGGTGCGCGGGCACGTCCATGACCAGGAGGTCGTCGGCGTCGCCGCGGCTGAGACGTGCGGTCTCGTCGAGGGCGGCGCGGAGCTCGTCGTGGAGCTCGCGGGCCGGGTCCAGGGTCAGCGCCTCGGTCAGGTACCACAGCAGCTCGTGGAGCTGCCGCACGACCGGGAACACCGCGAACATCTGGGTGGCCGTCTCCGGAGCCCGCCGCCAGTCCCGCCCGTCGAAGGTGACCTGGGAGACCTTCTGACCCGCGCCGAAGCAGTCGTAGACCGTGCAGCCCGGGAAACCGCGCTTCCGCAGGTCGCGGTGGATGCCGCAGCGGAAGTCCGGCTCCAGGTTGGGACACGGCTGTCCGGCGTCCTTGTCGATCGCGAAGTCGGCCGAGGCGGCGAAGGGCAGCGCCACGCAGCACAGTCCGAAGCAGCTCTCGCAGTCGGCCTTCAGGGAATCGGACAAGATCAGACGTCTCCTTCTGGGGGGTCAAAGTCCCGAGAGTACCTCAGCGCTCATGAGCAAGCCCTCGGCCATGGCGAGTTCACGACACGTCTGGATCTAGCCACCCTTTCCACGTAGACAACGCCAGATCACGACCACTAGGAATTCGGTAGCTTCTCTTACCGATTCGCTGGAGGTCGTCAATGCTGCGTGGGCGAAAGGCGGTGGCCACCGCCGCGGCGGTGCTGGCCGTCTCCGCGCTGTCGGTGCCCGGCGCGCGGGCCGGCACCGAGCCGGCGGCCTCCGGGTTCGTGCGGGGGGCGGCCGGCGGTGAGATCACGCTCATCACCGGCGACCAGGTGGAGGTACGCGCCGTCGACGGCGGCCACCAAGCGGTGACGATCACCCCGGCCCCGCGCGCGGACGGCTCCGTGCCGAACTTCCAGGTGCTGGAGGCGGACGGTGAGCTGACCGTCATCCCCGACGACGTCGCCGCCCTGGTCCCGCAGCGTCTCGACACCGAGCTGTTCAACGTGTCGGAGCTGGCCGAGGACGGGTACGACACCGCGATCCCGCTCATCCTGACCTACGACGGCAACCTCACCAAGGCCGCCATCCCGGCCGTCAAGCAGCTCCGCACGCTGGAGAGCATCGGCGGCGCGGGGGTGTCACTCGCCACCCAGGACGCGGCCCGTTTCGGCGCCGCGCTGGCCGGGCTCGCCGCCGGATCCGCAGCCCGGACGGCGAGCCCGCTGGCGGGGGTGGCGAAGATCTGGCTCGACCGCAAGGTGCGGCCAGTGCTGGAGAACAGCGTGCCGCAGATCGGCGCGCCCGAGGCGTGGGCGGCGGGCTTCGACGGTACGGGCACGACCGTGGCCGTGCTCGACACCGGCATCGACGCCACCCACGCCGACCTGGCCGGGAAGGTCGCCGACCAGCGCGACTTCACCGGCGAGAACGTGACCGGCGACCCCCACGGCCACGGCACCCACGTGGCGAGCACCATCGCGGGCTCCGGCGCCGCGTCGGACGGCCGCCGCAAGGGCGTGGCGCCTGGCGCCGGCCTGCTCAACGGCAGGGTTCTGGGCGGCGACGGCAACGGCCAGCTCTCGTGGATCATCGACGGCATGGAGTGGGCGGCGGGAGAGAAGCACGCCCAGATCGTCAACATGAGCCTGGGCAGCCGCGTCGCGGGCGGGCCGCTCACCTCGGCCGTGTCGCGGCTGTCCCAGCAGTACGGCACGCTGTTCGTGGTGGCGGCGGGCAACGACGGCTGTGACGGCTGCGTCGGAGCCCCCGGCGACTCCGCCGACGCGCTGACCGTCGGCGCGGTGGACCGCGACGACAAGCTGGCCGTCTTCTCCAGCAGGGGCCCGATCGCCGCGGACGACTCGGTCAAACCCGATGTCACCGCGCCGGGCGTGGAGATCACCGCCGCCAGGTCGGGCGGTGGGTACGTCACGATGTCGGGCACCTCGATGGCCACCCCGCACGTCGCGGGCGCCGCGGCGCTGCTGCGGCAGGCCCGCCCCGACCTCACGGGACCCGAGCTGAAGTCCTTGCTGATGGGGACCGCCAAGCCCACGCCGGGCACGCCCGCGGACGCGCGGGGCACGGGCCGGATCGACGTGGCTGCGGCGCTGAAGGGCGCGGTCGTCGCCTCGGCCGGTTCGGTGAACTTCGGCGACCTCGTGGAAGGCGCCGGCAAGAGCGTCACGGTGAAGTACCGCAACCTCGGCAAGGACCCCGTCGAGCTGGACCTGAAGGGCGCCGGCCCGTTCACCGCCGAGCCCGGCGAGGTGACCGTGCCCGGCGCCGGGCAGGCCGAGGTGAAGGTGACCCTCAAGGCCGCGACGCCCGGCCTGCTGCGGGAGGAACTGTCGGCGAGCGTTCCCGGCGGCGCCACCGTACGGACCCTGCTGACCGCGAGCGTGGAGCAGCGGCGCGTCGAGCTGAGGGTACGCGGGGTCGCCAGGGACGGGCGCAACGCGCGCGGCGGGTTCACCGTGCTGAACCTGGACGAAGGGACGCTGGTCGGACGGATCCTGCCCGGCGACCCGGCCCAGCCGTGCACCGAGCAGAAGTCCGGCACCGGCACCTGCCTGCTGGTCAAGCCCGGCACCTACTCCGTGCTCGGCCACATCTTCACCATGCCCGCCACGCAGGACAGCACGGCGTCGGGCAAGCCGCTGAACGAGAGCCTCGTCGGCGACCCCGAGATGAAGATCACCGAGGACACCGAGGTCGTGCTCGACGCCCGCAAGGCGGTCGAGGTCGCCATCGAGACCCCCGACCACAAGACCAAGCGGAACATGGGCGCCGCGGCGCAGCTCGCCTGGTACCGCGTCGGCGAGAAGGGCACGGCCCTGCGCGGCGGCACCAACATCTCGCCCGGCGGGCAGATCGAGGAGCGGCTGTTCATCCAGCCGACCAGGAAGGTCACCAAGGGCACCTTCACCGTCGCCACCCGCTGGCGGCTGGAGGCGCCCGCGATCACCCTGACGGCTCCGGGCCTCGCCCTGAACCCTCAGTACTACGACCCGGTCTCCTTCAGCGACTACGCCACGGAGTATCCGAAGCTGGACGGCACCGAGCTGTTCCTGGCGGTCGACGCCGGGCGCGGCACGGCCGAGGAGATCAAGGCCCGCGACCTGCGCGGCAAGCTGGCGGTCATCCGCCGTACCGACGGCGTGCCGGTCTCCACCCAGTCCAACGCGGCCGCCGCCGCGGGAGCCAGGATGGTGGCGATCTACAGCGACCGCCCGGGGGCGGACATCACCTCGGGCGGGACCGGCGTCAAGCTCACGGTCCCGACCGTGCGGCTGACGCAGGAGGAGGGCCTGAAGCTGGTCGAACGGCTGCGGCGGCTGCCCGTGCCCGTCCTGGCCAAGGGGATCGTGGCCAGCCCCTACGTCTACGACCTGTACCTGCGCGAGAAGGGCCGGGTGCCGGACTCGCTGCGGTACGTGGTGCGCGACAAGTCGCTGGCCCGCGTCGAGTCGGGCTATCACAGCCAGCTCGCGGACGACGTGACGGTGAACGAGGCGCGGTTCGTCTTCGAGCCGTGGGACACCTCCTCGATCTCCACGAACCGGCCACTGGCCAAGACGCCGCGTACCCAGGTTCAGTACTTCACCCCCGACCCCGACCTGCGCTGGAGCGCCTCGGCGGGCAGTCCTGAGCGGTTCTACAACACGATGTGGCCGCACGTGGACACCCCGCGCATGGCCTTGTCGTCGCCGGAGTTCCGCAGCTACGAGGCGGGCGAGCGGGTGGAGCGGACCTGGTTCAAGCAGCCGCTGCTGCCGGGCGTCAACCCGCGCAATCCGCTGCGCAGGGAGGGCGACAAGCTGCGCATCTCCATGGAGGGCTTCATCGACGCCGACCGCAACTACGGCGACGCCTACACCAGCCCGTTCGAGCACGGCATGAAGACTGATTTCCGGCTCTACCAGGGCGACAAACTGCTCCAGCAGACCAACTACCTGCCTTCGGGCACGGTGACCCTGCCGGCGGAGAAGTCCGCGTACCGGATCGAGTACGACGTGCGCAACGAGGCCACCTGGGCGAAGCTGTCGACGCGTATCCGGTCGGTGTGGACGTTCGGCTCGGAGCGGGCGGCCGCCGCGACCACGGTGGTCCCGCTGCTCCTGGCCGGGATCGACGCGCCCGTCGACCTGAAGAACCGGGCCCGCTCGGCCAAGCTCGGCGTGTCCCTCTACCGCCAGGAAGGGGCGGCACCGAGGGCGGTGAAGGACGTGTCCCTGGAGGTGTCCTACGACGACGGCGCCACCTGGCGGTCGGCCCGCCTGCGCGCGAAGGGCGGCACGACCTACGAGGCCACGCTGGAGCCGCGCCCCTCGGGCTTCGTCTCGCTGCGGCTCAACGCCTCCGACGTCGACGGCAACACCGTCTCCCAGGAAGTCATCCGCGCCTACGCGGCACGGTGACACACAGACCCGCCGAGCGGATGGGCCACCCCCTCCGGCTCATCCGCTCGGCGCTCTTTTACCAGAGTTGACTTATATAAGCCTGGCTTGAAATACTCCGTCACGTGCATGCGTTCGATGTCCTCGGAGACCCGGTCCGGCGCCGGATCCTGGAGCTGCTGGCCGAAGGCGAGCTGAGCTCCGGTGAGGTCACTGCGGTCATCCAGCGCGAATACGGCATCTCTCAACCGGCCGTCTCGCAGCATCTGCGGGTGCTGCGGGACAACGGGTTCGCCAGCGTACGGGCGCAGGGCACCCGGCGGCTCTACGCGGTCGAGGCCGCGCCGCTGCGGGAGGTCGACCTCTGGCTGGAACGCTTTCGCGGGTTCTGGGATCAGCGGCTGGACGCGCTGGCCACCGAGCTGGCGCGCGGCAAACGCGAACGCCGCGCCCCCGGCCCATCATCGAGAAACGAGCACACATGATCGACATCATCAAGCAGCTCGAATACGTCCACCGCCAGCTGGAGGACGGTGACGAGCTCAAGACCATCGTGCTGCGACGCCATTACGACGCCGGCATCGACGACGTGTGGGACGCCTGCACGTCCGCGGAGCGGATCCCCCGCTGGTTCCTGCCCGTCAAGGGGGATCTCCGGGTCGGCGGCCGCTACCAGCTCGAAGGCAACGCCGGCGGGGAGGTGCTGGCCTGCGAGCCGCCGCGCTTCTTCAAGGTCACCTGGATCTTCGGCGACGCCCCCGGCCGCTCCGAGGTCGAGGTCCGGCTGTCGGCCGACGGCGACGAGCGCACGCTGTTCGAGCTCCAGCACACCGCTGCCGCGCCGCCCGACATGTGGGGACAGTACGGGCCGGGCGCGGTGGGCGTCGGCTGGGACCTCGCCCTGCTCGGCCTGGCCATCCACATGTCGGGCGAGTCCCTCGGCGATCCGAGCGCCTGGGAGGGAAGCGACGAGGCTCGCGCCTACAGCACGACCTGCAGCCGACTGTGGGGCGAGGCCCACGAGGCGGCTGGCGCCCCTGCCGACCAGGCGAAGGCCGCCGCCGCCAACACCGCCACCTTCTACGCTCCGTAAGTAACCAATCGGATAGGCCATTCGCACCGGATCCGGCCGCCAACGGGGGACCCGACGCTCGGTCTTCCGCACCCACCGCCGCCCCGGCCGGGAAAGGTGCTTGGGCATTGCCACGGTTCACGGTCAAGCGTGCGGTGGAGCGGTGGTGCCTCGGACGACGAGCCGGGCGTCGAGGATGAGCTCACGGGAGGGGAGCCGGTTGTCGTCCAGGCGTTCCACCGCGGAGCGTACGGCGAGCTGGGCCATCTGCTCGGCGTCCTGACGCACGGTGGTGAGGTCGATGTGAGACAGATGAGCTATGTGGCTGTCGTCGTAACCGACCACCGAGATGTCTTTCGGGATGTTGACACCCGCGCGGCTGAGCGCGTGCATGAGGCCCATGGCGCACCGGTCGTTGCCGGCCAGCACGGCGGTCGGCAACCGGTGGTCGTGGCGTAGGGTCTCTCCGGCCTTCACCCCGGACTCCTCTGTGTGATCCCCGGGAAGCACCCGGATCTCTTTCTCCAGCCCGTGTCCGCGCATGGCGGTGAGGTACGCGCGGCGGCGTTCGGCGGACCCCGGGCCGTCGCCACCGTCGATGTGGACGATGGCGCGATGGCCGAGGCCCACCAGATGATCCACGGCCTGACGGATGCCCTTGTTCTCGGCGGTGTGGACGCTGTCGACGCCGGCACCCGACACGCGTCGACCCACGACAACCGTGGGGGTGTGCTCTCCCACCTCGGCGAGATACTCGGCCTCGGCATTCGGGCCGAGCAGGATCAATGCCTCGCAGCGATGGCCCAGCAATGCCTCCACGACCTTCCGCTCGTTCCGAGCTGGCCCGAGCGCGCTGAGCAGGACTTCGTAGCCGAGCCCCTCCGCCTCCGCGTAGATCGCCTCGACAAGGTCGGCATGGAAGGCGTTGCGCACGTTGATCATCACGCCAAGGACCATGCTGCGATTGCGGGCGAGGAGCCGTGCCGCGTTGTCCGGGCGGTAGCCGAGTTCGTCGGCGGCGCGGAGGACCCGGTCACGCGTCTCCTTGCTCGCCCCCGGCTCGTTGCGGAACACGAGTGAGACCAGCGCCCGTGATACGCCCACCCGTGCCGCGACATCCGCCATGGTAGGTCGCTTGGTGCGCGCCGAGACCCTTGTAGCGGGTGACCCCGTTTGCTCCAACATCAACCCTTTTTCCGATGTGCATGTCTTGTTGCAGGCTGTTGACATTCGGTGTGACCGAGTTCATAGTAACAGCCACTAGAGCGCGCTAGTAGAGCGCTCTCAATGTGAAATCGGATGCAGACATGGAGCCTCGCGAGTCGCCCATACCCTCTTCGGGCTGCTTGACCGGCAAGGAGGATCATCCCGAAGCGACCGCGAACGGCGGTGTGGTCGCACTTGCCGCGATGCCCGCGAGGCCCTTCGTCGGCTCGGCCACGGGGACGCCACGCAGATCGCCGGACCCTCGCTCGCGCGGCGCACGGACCGTCGTGGCGGCTGGATAGTTCGATTGACTGGCGGTCCTACCGCAATCGACCAGGGCATCAAGAGCATGGTGACCCTGATTGGTCATGTTCTAAGCATGTCCTTATGTCAGGACAAAACTCGCTAGCAAAATGTCAAGACATCCTATTGACAGGACACTTCCTTCGCAGGTTACATCCTCGGAACGAGGCTGGTTTCGACGCCGGCCGAACGCACCAAGGGCCCGTTCCAGCCCGCCACCCCCTGATCCACAAGAACCGTGGTCGCTCCCCGGGAGAGGTAGAACCAAGTGCCGCACTCCATTCGCAGGTCCTCGACACGTCGGCATGTCCCTAACTGGCGCGCTCTAGTGATCGCCTCGATCATCGCGCTCACCCTGGCGAGCTGCTCGAATGGTTCGGGCGCCGCACAGAACACGCAGTCCACAGAGTCCGCGAAGGCCGCCTCGGCGGCAGGACTTCAATCCGGGCTCGGCAGCCGGGCCAAGAACCGCAAGATCACGTTCCTGCTTTCCCAGGATCCCGGTGACTCCTTCTGGGGCACCATCTCGCAGGGCGCCAAGGACGCGGCCCAGATGTTCAACATCGAACTGAACCTGCAGACCAGCCAGGGCGACCCGTCGAAGTACAACGACCTCATCGGCAGTGCCGTCGCCGACAAACCCGCCGCCATCGCGGTGGTGATCGACGACCCGAAGCGCTACACCGAGAACGTCTGCGCCGCCTCGAAGGCCGGCATCTCGGTGCTCGCGTACAACATCACGCAGGAGGGCGAGGTCGCCGCGTGCACCTCGGGCTTCGTCGGCCAGAACTTCGAGGAGGCCGGCTACCTTCTGGGCCAGCGCCTGATCGCCGAAGCGAAGCTGCCACGCGGAGCCAAGGTCTTCACCCCGGTCGAGTTCCCCGAACAGGTTTACGCCATCCAGCGCAACGCCGGGGTTCAGAAGGCCCTGGACGCCATCGGCGCGAAGACCGAGATGGTCGCGACCGGCATCGATGACGCAGGGGCCCTGGACAAGATGAGCCAGTACCTGCTCGGCCACAAGAACACCGCGGCGATCGTGCCGCTGGGCGGCACCCCGCATCGCAACGTCGAGGCGGCGATGTCGGACGTCGGGGTCAAGGTTCCGGTGGCCGGCTTCGACCTGTCCAAGCCGGTCATCGACGGAATCAAGAGCGGGGCCATCCTCGCCGCCGCGGACCAGCAGCCCTATGTCCAGGGTTTCCAGACCGTGGCGCAGCTGGCGCTGCATCTCGACTTCGGCCTCAGCCCCGCGACCATCAACTCCGGAGGCAGCGGCCTAGTGGACAAGTCCAACGTCGCGGTCGTCGAGCAACTGGCAGGCAAGATCCGCTGATCGGCCCGGCACCTGAGGGGCGGGCCCGTACCCGCTGCCGGGTCCGCCCCACCGGTCACATTCGCGACGGATATGGGAGAGCCAAGCATGAGCAGACCGACCAGCGACGGAGCGCCGTCGCCGACCCTGGGCGAGACCATGGAGGAACACGATCATCTGGCGGCGGCGCCCGCCGGGGCGGAGCTGACGGCCCCGGTGAAGCGCACCATGGCGGACTCCGTCCCGAAAGGCCGCAGTGAGCAGTTCGGCGGATGGCTGCGGCTGATACGCGGCCGCGGCGCGCTCGAGATCGGCATCATCTTCGTGCTGGTGCAGATCGGTTGTGTCGTCGCCTATCTGATGGCCCCGGACAGCTTTCCCTACCTCTCAGGGGCCAACTTCAACGTACTGAGCCAGTCGATCCCTGTGCTGGCGATCCTGGCGATCGGCGCGGGCGTGCTGATGATCGCAGGCGAGTTCGACCTCTCGCTAGGGATGAACTTCACCTTCTGCGCGCTCGTGTTCATCCATTGGTACGCCGATGGCAACGTGCTCGGCGCGTTCGTCGTGACCTTCGCGATGGGCATCGGCATCGCGCTGCTCAACGGCGTGATCGTGACCAGATTCAAGATCCCGTCGTTCATCGTCACCTTGGGCATGATGCTGTTCTGGGACGGTGCCGCGCTGTTCTACAACGGCAGCTCGGCCGCGCGCATGCAGCGCGGCGAGACCCTGCAGACCATCTTCGCCGGGCAGGTGGGCCCCTTCCGAGGCCAGGTCGTATGGCTGGTCCTGGTCGCGGTGTTCTTCTGGGTGCTCATGCACCGGCACAAGCTCGGCAACCACATCTTCGCCGTCGGCGGCAACGAGTCCGCGGCTCGTGCGATATCCATCAACCCGACGCGCATCAAGTTGATCGCCTTCGGAATCCTCGGGCTGTGCGTGGCGCTCGCCTCGATCCTGGTCGCGGTACGGACGCAGTCCGTCCAGCCCGGCACCGGCCGCGGCATGGAACTGCAGGCCATCGCGGCGGCCGTCGTCGGCGGCGTATCGCTGCGCGGCGGCAAGGGGAGCGTCCTCGGCATGGTGCTCGGTGCGGCACTCATCCTCATCCTGCAGGACATCCTGCTGCTCTCCGGAGCCCCGGGCTTCTACCTCAACCTGTTCATCGGCGCGATCATCGTTTTCGCCGCCGTCTTCAACCGCCTCATCGAAGGGAAAGCGGAATGAGCACGTCGGCGCCCTCTGCCCAAAACGGGGCGGACATGTCCACCTCCGCCCCGGAGCCGACCGGCGAGGTTCTCCTCGAGCTGTCCGGCATCACCAAGCGATATGGGCCGAACGTCTGCCTCAACGGCGTCGGCTTCCAGATCCGCAAGGGAGAGGTGGTCGGGCTGCTGGGCGACAACGGCGCCGGCAAGTCCACGCTTGTCAAGATCATGTCTGGTGTCGTCAAGGCGGACGGGGGAGACTACGCCTGGCGGGGGAAGAAGCTGGCCACACCGACCCGTCAGGAGACCGAGAAGCTCGGCGTCGAGACGATCTTCCAGGACTCCGCGCTGGTCCCGTCGCTCACCATCACCCGCAACATCTTCATGGGCCGCGAGCTCACCAACACCCTTGGCCTGATGAGACTGCGCAAGATGGACCGCATCGCCGCGGACATCCTCGACAGCGTCGTGACCATCGAGGGCATCAAGAGTCCCCGCCAACTGGTCGGCTCGCTCTCCGGCGGGCAGCAGCAGGCGGTGGCGATCGCCCGGGCCGTGCACTTCAAGCGCAGCCTGCTCATTCTCGACGAGCCCACCAGCGCACTCGCCGTCCGTGCCACCGAAGCCCTGCTGGCCTACCTCACCCGGCTCAAGGGCGAGGGCGTCAGCTCGGTACTGGTCACGCACAACCTCCACCATGCCTACGAGGTGTGCGACCGGCACATCGTGATGAACCACGGACGCAAGATCCTCGACACCACTCGCGAGCAGACCTCTGTCAAGGAGCTCACCGCCGCGGTGGTCGAGGGGGAGCTCGGCCTGCAGCGCTACCGCCAATCGCTCACCTGATCACCGATTCGCTTCCCACCTCTGGAGATGATGTTGAGTACCGCCGCCGACACCGGCCCCCTGTCCCGGATCCGGCTGGGCACGGCCCCCGATTCCTGGGGCGTATGGTTCCCCGATGACCCGAACCAGGTTCCCTGGGACCGCTTTCTCGACCAAGTAGCGGCGGCCGGCTACCGCTGGATCGAACTCGGCCCGTACGGCTACCTGCCGACAGATCCCGAGCGGCTCCGCGACGAGCTCGGCCGACGCGGTCTGCGGCTGTCGGGAGGCGCGGTCTTCTCCGGTCTCCACCGCGGCCGGGAGGCGCTGGAGGACGCCATCCAGGAGTGCCGTGCGGAGGCAGCGCTGCTCACCGCGCTCGGCGCGAAGCACCTGATCTCGCTGCCCGAGGGCTACACCGACCTGGACGGGAAGATCACGCAGCCGGTGGACCTGACACCTGGCCAGTGGAAGGACCTCACCTCGGGAATGTCCGAGCTGGCTCGGGTGCTCCGCGAGGAAACCGGCGTGGAGCTGGTCTTCCACCCCCACGCCGACAGCCACGTCGACACCCAGGAACGCGTGTCGCGGTTCCTGGAGGACACCGACCCCGAATACGTCTCGCTCTGCCTCGACACCGGCCACATCTCCTACTGCGGCGGGGACAACATCGAGATCATCCGGGCGTTCCCCGAGCGGATCGGCTACGTGCACCTCAAGCAGGTGGACCCCGAGATCGTCCGGCAGGTCCGCGAAGAGGACCTGTGCTTCGCCGAGGCCGTCCGCCGGGGAGCCATGATCGAGCCTCCCACCGGCATTCCCGACATGGAGCCGCTGCTGGCCGAGCTCGGCCGGCTGGACGCCGACCTGTTCGCGATCGTCGAGCAGGACCTCTATCCGTGCCCGCCGGACACTCCGTTCCCCATCGCGACCCGCACCCGGAAGTACTTCAACGGCTGCGGCCTCGGGCCGCGTACCTGACCGGCATTTCTCCACAAAATCGAACACGCAAGGAGCCAATGTGGCAATCAAGGTCGGTGTCATCGGGACCGGCAACATCGGTACCGACCACGTGACACGTCTGGCATCCCAGGTCGTCGGGTCGAAGGTCGTCGCCGTCTTCGACGTCGACACCGCCCGCGCGGAGCGGGTCGCCGCAGGGGCGGGCGCCGTGACCCGCGCGACCGCGCTGGAGGTCATCGAGGACCCCGCGGTTGACGCGGTGGTCATCGCCTCGCCCGGCGATCTCCACGCCGAGCAGGTCCTGGCCTGCGTCGCGGCGGGCAAGCCCGTGCTGTGCGAGAAGCCGCTCGCCACCACGACGGCGGATTGCCGCAAGATCATCGAAGCCGAGGTCGCATCCGGCCGCCGGCTGATCCAGGTCGGCTTCATGCGCCGCTACGACCCCGGTTACCAGGTCGTCAAGGACACGATCGACGACGGCACCATCGGCGAGGCGCTCCTCGCCCACATGGTCCACCGCAACGCCGTCGTGCCCGATTCCTTCACCAGTTCGATGGCGATGACCGACTCGGTCATCCATGAGATCGACACCACCCGCTGGCTGTTCGGCCAGGAGATCGTGCGCACCACGGTCGTGGCCACCAAGCCGAGCCCGCTGGCCGCGGCCCACCTGCGCGACCCGCAGATCGTGCTCCTGGAGCTGGCCGGCGGCGGCGTGGTCACCGTCGAGGTGTTCGTCAACTGCCAGTACGGCTACGACGTGCGCTGTGAGGTCGTGGGGTCCGCGGGCGTCGTGGCATTGGAGAACCCGGGCGCCAACGCGGTGGTCAGCGACGGACGGCGCATCGAGACGATCCCGGCCGACTGGCGGGTCCGGTTCGGCGCGACCTACTTGGCGGAACTGCAGGAGTGGATCAGCGGACTGCTCACCGGTGCCGTCGCGGGGCCGAGCGCGTGGGACGGATACGCGGCCACCGCGGTCGCGGAAAGCGCTGTCGCCTCACTTGAGTCGGGCGCGCCCGTCCCGGTCGGTCTGGTCGAGCGGCCCGGCTTCTACACCTGAGAGGAAACCGATGATGAAGATCGCTCTTGACCCGTACATGATGCGCCGCACGCCGCTGCTGGAGCTGCCCGCGTTGGTCGCGGAGCTGGGCTACGAGTACATCGAGCTGTCGCCGCGCGAGGACTTCATGCCCTTCTTCCTGCACCCAAGGGCCGACGGCCACACCATCGCGGCGTTCAGATCCGCCCTCGCCACGGCGGATATCAAGCTCGCCTCGGTGCTACCGCTGTACCGCTGGTCCGGACCCGACGAGGAGGAGCGCCGGGCGGCCGTGCGCTACTGGAGGCGGGCCATCGAGATCACGGTCGAGCTCGGCTGCAACGTCATGAACTCGGAGTTCAACGGCCGTCCCGAGCAGGCGTCTCGGAGCGAGGCCATGTTCTGGAGGTCGATGGAGGAACTGCTTCCCGTCTTCGAGCGCGAGGGAGTGGAACTGCGCCTGGAGCCGCATCCCGGCGACTTCGTCGAGGACGGCAAGACCGCCGTCGACATGGTGCGGGGGATCAACTCCCCGCTCGTGTCGTTCCTCTACTGCGCGCCGCACACCTTCCACCAGGGCGGCAACATGACCGAGATCATGGAGTACGCCGGCGATCTGCTCACCCACCTGCACATCGCCGACTCCTTCGACCATCGCGCGTCATCCGGCCTGCGCTACATCGTCAACCCGCCGGGGTCGACCGCCCGGGTCCACCAGCACCTGAACATCGGCCAGGGTGAGGTCGACTGGGACGAATTCTTCGCCGCCCTGGGGCGCCTCGGCTTCGACGGCACGATGACCGCATGCGTCTTCGCCTGGGAGGACCGGGCGCGGGAGTCGAGCGTGTTCATGCTCCAGGAGATGGCCAAGCGGACGGCCTCCTGGTGAAGGAGCACCTGAAGGTCCTCGCCGTCCGATGTCGCACTTCTACGCCCTCGACGACGAGCCCGCGCGAAGAGAGACTGCCTCCGTGGCAAGGGACGAGCGGGTGCTTCGGCACTACGCGTTGAACGACGAGGCCGGTCGCCTCTGGGCCACCGCCCGTGGCGAACTCACCCGCCGACGTACCTGGGACATCTTCGCTCGGTTCCTTCCCGAGCGCGGGCAGGTCGCCGACATCGGAGGCGGTCCCGGGACGCACGCGTCACACCTCGCCGGGCTCGGCTACGAGGTGGTGCTGGTCGATCCGGTGCCACTGCACATCGACCAGGCCTCCGCCGCCGGCTTCTCATGTCGTCTCGGGGATGCTCGCGATCTTCCGCTGCCTGACGCGAGTTCGATGCGGTACTGCTGATGGGCCCGCTGTATCACCTTGCCGATGCCGCGGACCGGCAGCTGGCGCTGCGGGAGGCATTCCGGGTGCTGCGACCTGGAGGCCGGCTGCTGGCCGAGGTCATCAGCCGCTACGCATGGATCATCGACGCCACCGCTCAGGGCCGGCTGACTGATCACGGTATCTGGGACACGTTCGATCTGAATCTACGTACGGGGGCGAGCAACACCCCGGACCGGCCTGATGAGGTTTTCTGGGCGTATTTCCACCGGATTGAGGAAGTGGCACCGGAAGTGGAGCAGGCCGGCTTCCTTCACGAACGCCTCCTGGCCGTGGAGGGATTCGCGTCGTCGCTGGGCAACCTGAAGGAATTGCTCCAAGAGCCGGAAGATCTGTTGCGAGCCATCCGGCTGATCGAGTCTGAGCCGTCCATGGTGGGGGCCAGCGCTCACCTGATGGCGGTGGCGTCGAAGCCGGTCATGGTTCAGTCCGCGCCGGACACCAGTCCCACCCGGTAGGCGAGGACGACCGCCTGCACGCGGTCGCGCAGATCGAGTTTCGTCAGGATCCGTGACACGTAGGTCTTCACGGTTTCGGGCGTGATGAACAACGTCGCGGCGATCTCCGCGTTCGACAGACCGGCGGCGAGCTGTTCGAGGACCTCGAGTTCGCGGCGGGTCAGCGCTCGCACGATCTCGTCCCTGGCCGGGCGGGAGGTGTCGGCGGGGCGGAGCCGTTCGGCGAAGTGGCCGATGAGTGTGCGGGTGACGGCGGGTGCCAGCAAGGAGTCGCCGCGGGCGATGGTCCGGACGCCGTTGACCAGTTCCGCGGGTGGCGCGTCTTTGAGCAGGAAGCCGCTGGCTCCGGCTTTGAGGGCTTCGTAGACGTACTCGTCGACGTTGAAGGTGGTGACGACCAGTACTTTTGCCGGGGTCACGGTGTCGGGGCCGGCCAGTTGCCGGGTGGCCTCGATGCCGTCCAGGATGGGCATCCGGATGTCCATCACGACCACGTCCGGGCGCAGCCGTCGGGCGGCCTCGACTGCCGCGCGGCCGTCCGCGGCCTCCCCGATGACGTCCATGTCGGGTTGGGCGGAGAAGATGGTGATGTAGCCGGCGCGTACCAGTGCCTGGTCCTCGCAGATGAGCACCCGGATCGGCGGGTCCGTCATGGGTTGCTCCCGAACGGGATGAGGGCGCGGAGGCTGAACCCGCCGCCGGGCCGGGCCGCGGCCGCCAGCACGCCATCGAGCAGGCGTACCCGTTCCCGCAGCCCGTCCAGACCTCGTCCGCCCGACGGCACCGCGGATGCGGCGTCGGCGGGTCCGTCGGTGGTCACCTCGATTTCGAGATGATCGTCGTGGTGGTGGACCGTGACCGTCGTGGACCGTCCTGTCGCGTGTTTGATCGCGTTGGTGAGTGCCTCCTGCACCACCCGGTAGGCGGCCAGTTCCACATCGACGGCCTGCGGTCGCGGGTCACCGTGTTCGGTCAGCACGACGGGCTGGCCGGACAGCCGGGCCTGTTCGACCAGATCGCCGATCCTGCCCAGCGTCGGCGTGCGGTGCGCGACCGCCGAATCGCCGGTCGCCTCCAGCACTCCGAGCAGGTGCCGGAGTTCGGTCAGCGCCCGCCGGCCGGTGTCGCTGATGGCGGCCAGTCCGTCCCCGGCGCGCTCCGGCGCGCCGCTGATCAGGAACTGTGCCGCGTCGGCCTGGACCACCATGGCGGTCACGTGATGGGTGACCACGTCATGGAGTTCGCGGGCGATACGCGCGCGCTCGGCGGCCGTGGCCACGTCCGCGCTGAGCCGCCGGAGCTCGGCCTCTTCAGCCCGCCACCGGCGCATCCCGGCACCAGCCAACCAGCTCACCACCAACGCCAGATAGAACACGAGGAAGTCCTGGGCCCGATCGGGTGACCCCAGGCTGTGCAGCACGAGCACGAACACGACATAGCCCGCGGTCGACACCGCTACGAGGCCGCGGCGGAACCGGGCCTGATGGGCTCCGGCGGCGTACAAGGACAGATAGAGCCCGATGCTGGCGAACGTCGGCGGATAGGACAGAGCCTGATGAAAGGCGAAGGAGGTGCCGATGACCGCCAGACCGGCCGCGGGCCAGCGGCTGCGTAGCGCCAGCGGTACGGACTGAGCCAAGGTCAGCGTCACGGCCAGCGCGTCCGACGGGCGCCTGGGCAGGTCGCCGAACTGCGCTGAGATGGTGGACAGTGTCGGCTCGAACGCCAGGAGCGTGAGCACCACCGCGAGCACGGCGTCCTTCGCGGGCATCGGGTGGGCTCGCCACCAGCCTGGCCACGAGCGGACAGAACGGGTGGCGTTCGCGAACACCGCGCAAGCTTAACGGCCGCCACGGCGCGCCGGCATCAGGTCGCCGCGCCGGCGGGCGAGAGTGAACATCCGGACGGTGATCAGCACGCTCACGACGACGGGCACGATCGACGCCTCGAGCCCGAACTCGCCGCCGGTCAGCAGCGCCGGGCCCGTGACCTCCGTGGTCAGCAGCCCAGGTGCCACATGGCCGGAGACCGGGATGCCCAGCAGTCCCTCGGTGGCGTTCCAGGCGAAGTGGAATCCCGCGACGAACCAGATACTGCGCCGCCAGAGGTAGGCGGCACCGAGCAGGGCGCCCGCCTCGAGGGCGATCGCCAGCGAACTCCACACCGTGGCTCCCGGGTTGGCCAGGTGCATGCCACCGAACGCCAACGCGGTGATCGCCACGGCCGCCCGGCTGCCCCACAGTTGTTCCAGGGCCTGAAGCGCCAGACCACGGAACATCAGTTCCTCGGTGACCGCCGCGCCAACCGACACCGCGACCATCGCGAGCACGACCGACAGGACGTTCCCGGACGACCAGGAGAACGAATAACCGCCGAAGACCGCGATCAGGAGCACGGAGACGAGGACGAACCCCAGGCCGATCCCGGCGCCGGACAACGCCTCCCGCCCGGCCCGGCCTCTCGCGATCTCCGGCGTGGGCCGTCCCGCGACGAAGCGCATGACCGCCCAGTAGACGGCGACCGCGGCGCCCGCGCCCACCACGGCGAGCACCGGCGGTCCGCTCGAGGCCACGGCCGACACCGCGCCGACGCCGACCAGTCCGGCTAACAGCCAGGTAAGGGGAAACCGGGCGATCCGCCGCATCCGGCCGCCGCCTGGGTGCGCGTGGTGCGGGGTGGATGTCGTGCTCATGGTGGCCTCCGTTGATGGTGGTCGCGCGGTCGGCGACCCAGCGGAAACGTTAGGAGCGCGGCAGCTCCGGCGAATCACCAGCGAGTGGACGATTCCGGTAGCTCTCATGGGGGATGTGGGACCCCATCACCGTCTGCTGGGCCGATCCTCTCGCCGCGTGGTTGGAGCGCGAGCTCCTCCCGAGTCGGCGATCGGCAAGCTGATCGGGGCGGCGGACAAGTGGCGCGCCGAGCCCCGACCGCATCCTCGGGCGTACGAGGCCATGCCATGGATGACCGGGACGTTCGTCTACTCTCAGCCATTCTGGCAACACGATGCCGTTGGTCTCCGTGACCCTGACGACCAGGTTTCACAGCCCCGGCGTTGCTACCGGAAGCGGCTGACCCAACAGCGGCGCCCTGGCGCCCATCTCGAGACTCAGCCGGCGCGGAACGGGTCGGCCGGGTAGACCCCGAGGATCTTCACGTCGGTGGTGAAGAATGCCAGCTCCTCCAGCGCGTTCTTCAGGCCGGGATCCTCGGGGTGGCCGTCGACCTCGGCGAGGAACTGAGTGGCCGCGAAGTGGCCACCGACCATGTAGCTCTCCAGCTTGGTCATGTTGATGCCGTTGGTCGCGAACCCGCCGAGCGCCTTGTAGAGCGCGGCCGGCAGGTTACGGACGTTGAAGACGAACGAGGTGATCACCGGGCCCTTGCCGCGCGGTGCCTGCACGAAGTCGGGGCTGAGCACCACGAACCGGGTGGTGTTGTGCTCCTCGTCCTCGACGTCGCGGGCGAGGATGTGCAGGCCGTAGATCTCCGCCGCGAGCGGGGGCGCAATCGCCGCCTGGGTCAGGTCGCCCGCCTCGGCCACCTCGCGCGCGGCGCCGGCGGTGTCACCTGCGATCATCGGCACCAGGCCGTGCTCGCGGATGATCCGGCGGCACTGGCCGAGGGCATGCACGTGGCTGTGCACGGTCTTGATCGTGGCCAGGGTCGCGCCCGGCGGCGCCATCAGGTTGAACTGGATGCGCAGGAAGTGCTCGCCGATGATGTGCAGGCCCGAGGTCGGCAGGAAGTGGTGGATGTCGGCGACCCGGCCGGCGATCGAGTTGTCGATCGGGATCATCGCCAGCTCGGCCTCGCCGTTCTCCACCACCGCGAACACGTCCTCGAAGGACGCGCACGGCACCGCATGCCAGTCGGGGTAGTGGTGCTTGCACACCGAGTGGGAGTTCGAGCCGGGCTCGCCCTGGTAGGCGATACGTCGTGCGGTCACCCCAGCATTTTCCCATGCGGCCGGGCCGGGGAGCCCGGCTGTCCTGGAACGCGGGAGTCGTGGATGCCGGTCAACTTCCTCGCCGAGGAGCAGCGCGGCTGTTCGTCGCGTCCGTCTTGGCTAGGCGGAAGCGACCGCCGCATCGTCTTCGTGCCCTGACAGGGACGGGCAGGCGGGCCCGCACCGGCCGCCTCGGCCGGCGCGGGACGATCCCTAGCCCACCAGCGCCGACGGGTCGCGTTCCGGTGGGCCGGCGGGCCACCAGTGGCCGTCGCGATCGGCGAACGGGTACCAGCGGCCGTCGCGGCCGTAACGCAGTTGCCGGGCGCCCATGGTCCAGCGGTTGCGCCATGCCTCAACCTCCGGTGGGTGCTCGCCCTCCCAGCCGGCCCGGAGCAGCGTCCGGGCCCTGGCCAGGTCCTGCTTGGGCGGGGTCCAGGCCGATTCGAGCGCCTCCAGTCCGTCGGCGCCGCCGTACCGCCAGGCCTGGACGGCCGCTTCCAGGCCGAGGTCGAGGTCGTGGGCGGCGGCCAGCCGTACCCGGTCCTGATATTCGGTCAGTACGGCCAGCCGCCCGGTGAGCAGCAGCTCGCGGGCCCGGTCGGCGGCTGAGGCGGCGAGCACCTCCAAGGCGGCCACGTCGACGCCGGGTGCGGGCTCCAGCCCGAGCGGCGCGAACGCGACGTCGAACGGCGGCGCCCCCGGCAACGGCGGCACGCCCAGCCCGAACGCCACCGCGGCGGGCATGCCGGCGTCGGCGGCGACATCGGGCGCGGGGATGTCACGGCCCTGCAGCGCCTCGATCAGCTCCCGCTCGCCCCGCCCGCGCATGAGCAGCAGGACGAACGGGTCGGCGTCGAGCAGCCACGACGCCTGGTAGCACAGGGCGGCGGCGTGCTTGCACGGGTGGCCCCAGTCGGGGCAGGAGCACTCCGGTTCGAGATCGCCGACCGTCGGCAGCAGCGGAACTCCGGCGTCCTCGGCGTCCTCGACCAGGTCGTGGGGCATGTCGCCGTCGAGCAGCGCCGCGATGTGCCCCGCCTTGGCGGCCACCTGGTCGAGGAAGCGCTGCCAATCGGGGGCGGCGAGCTGCTCGACGTGGACGACGGTGTCGTACTCGCTCTCGGTGACGGCGGCGATGCGGCCCGGACTGACCGTGATGGGGCCGACCTGGCCGGTCTTGGCGTACGTGCGGCCCTTGCGCAGGAGGGTCTGGTCGAGGGAGGTGTCCTCGATGGCCTGGATCCAGGCGCGGCCCCACCAGGAGGTGGCGAAGCGGGCGCCGGCCCGTTGCGAGGGGAATGCCGGGAATCCTCGGACAGCGTTCATCTGAGCTCCACGAGTGTGGCGAGTTCCGCGTCGGTCAGTTCGGTGAAGGCGGCCTCGCCCGAGGCCAGGACGGAGTCGGCCAGCGAGCGCTTGGCTGCCAGCATCTGGGCGATGCGGTCCTCGATCGTGCCCTCCGCGATCAGCCGGTGCACCTGGACGGGCTTGTCCTGGCCGATGCGGTAGGCGCGGTCGGTGGCCTGGTCTTCGACGGCCGGGTTCCACCAGCGGTCGTAGTGGATGACGTGGTCGGCTCGGGTGAGGTTCAGTCCGGTGCCGGCCGCCTTGAGCGACAGCAGGAACACCGGTGCCGCCCCCTCCTGGAAGCGCCGCACCATCTCCTCCCGTTTCGGCACCGGGGTGCCGCCGTGCAGGAACTGGGTGGCGATCCCTCGATCCGTCAGGTGCCGGTCGAGCAGCCGGGCCATGGCCACGTACTGGGTGAAGACCAGCACCGCGCCGTCCTCGGCGACGATGGTGTCGACGAGTTCGTCGAGGAGTTCGAGCTTGCCGGACCGGCCGGTCAGCCTGGGCGCGGCCTCGTGCAGGTAATGGGCCGGGTGGTTGCAGATCTGCTTGAGCCCGGTCAGCAACTTGACGATCAGGCCGCGCCTGGCCATGCCCTGGGCGCTCTCGATCTGGTGCATGATCTCGCGGACCACCGCCTCGTAGAGCCCGGCCTGTTCGGTGGTGAGTGCCACCGGGCGGTCGGTCTCGGTCTTGGGCGGTAGTTCGGGCGCGATGCCGGGGTCGGACTTGCGGCGGCGCAGCAGGAACGGCCCCACGAGCCTGGCCAGCCGTTCGGCCACCACAGGGTCGCCTGACTCGACCGGTTTGGCCCAGCGCGAGCGGAACCTGCCCAGCGAGCCGAGCAGCCCCGGCGTCGTCCAGTCGAGGATGGCCCACAGCTCGGACAGGTTGTTCTCCACGGGGGTGCCGGTCAGCGCGACGCGGGCGGCCGCCGGGATCTCGCGCAGGGCCTTGGCCGTACCCGAGGAGGGGTTCTTGACGTGCTGGGCCTCGTCGGCCACCAGCAGGTCCCACGGGTGCGCGGCGAGCCTCGCGGCATCCATCCGCATCGTGCCGTATGTCGTCAGTACGAAGCCCTCATCAGCCAATGTCCTGCTATTTCCATGAAATCGGCGGACAGGGACGCCCGGAGCGAACCTGGAGATCTCCCGCTCCCAGTTCCCCAGCAGCGAGGCGGGGCAGACGACCAGCGTGGGCCCGCCGCCCCGGTGCAGGTGCAGGGCGATCAGCGTGATCGTCTTGCCCAGGCCCATGTCGTCGGCCAGGCAGGCGCCGAGCCCGAGGGACGTCATCCTGGCCAGCCAGCGCAGGCCCTGCAGCTGGTAGTCGCGCAGCCGCGCGTCCAGACCTTCCGGCGCGGCGATCTCCTCGGGCTCGGACAGCCGGTCGCGCAGCTCGCGCAGCCAGGCGCTCGGCTCGACCGGCACCTGCTCGCCGTCGACCTCCACGGTGCCGGTCAGCGCGGCGCCGAGGGCGTCGAGGCCGCTCAGCGGCTTGAGGTCGCGCTGGCGGGCCTTGCGGGCCAGGTCCGGCTCGATGAGCACCCACTGGTCGCGCAGCCGTACGACGGGCCGGTGCGCCTCGGCGAGCCGGTCCATCTCGGCCGCGGTCAGCCGCTCGCCGCCCAGGGCGAGCTGCCAGTCGAAGCTGGTCAGGTGATGGCCGCCGAGGAAGGACGGCAGGTCGGACGGGGCGCTGTCGCGCTCGCCGACGACGGCGCGGGCGCTCAGGCCGCGTACCAGCTCCCTTGGCCAGTGGACCTCGACACCGGCCGCGCCCAGGCGTTCGGCGGCGCCGGCCAGCAGGTCCTCCACGTCACCGCCGGACAGGGTCAGCTCGTCAGGGACTGCGTTGTCGAGCAGGCGTTCCAGCCTGGCCCAGGCGCGGGCGGCCCGTCTGATGGCCAGCGTGGCGTCGATCCTGGCACGGGGGCCGAACCCCGGGTCCCTGCCCTCCCACAGGTCGGCGGCGTCCACCACCAGGGACGGGTCGGCCAGGCTGTGCAACTGGACCACCGCCCGGAACTCCGCCTGCTCCAGGCTGTCGGCCTCCAGGCGCAGCGACAGGCGTACGCCGGAGTCCAGCCCCGCGGACACCTCGTCCGCCCAGGCACGCAGCCGGGGCACTTTGACCGGTTTGACGGCTGCGAACGCCGAGGTGCCGGTGGCGCGGACGGCGCCGGGGGAGCGCGGCATCGCGTCGGCCACCGCGTCCAGGAACGCCCGGACCAGCGACTCCGCATCCCTCAACCGCACCCCTCCCGCGCCATCGCGGGTGGGCAGTTTGTCGCCTTCGGGCCGCCCACCGTCGCCTGGGGCCCCGCCTTCGAGGGGTACGGACCGCGCCGCGGCGGGCATGGCGTCGGCCAGCTCCCGGATGCGCTGTACGTCGGCCGTGTCGAACGGCCCCGCCCGCCAGGAGTCGAAGTCGCCCGCCGAAACCCCCGGCAGGATCCGCCCCCTGGCGACCAGTTGCAGCGCGACCAGCGCCACCGCGCCCCAGAACCGCGCCGCCGGATGGGCACCCGCGTCACTCCTGGCCCTGGCCAGCGCGGCCACGGCGTCGGCGACCGGGACGCGGGTGGCCCCGGCCTCCAGAACACGCAGCTCACCGCCATGCTCCTCCACCACGGTCACCGTGGCGTCCCCGTCCGGGGCGAGGAAGGCCATCCGCCCCTCTCTGGGCGGGTCGCCGGGCTCGAAGACGACCGCCTGCAGTACCAGATCCGTCATTGGGCTCACGGCCGTACAGTGTACGGTACGAAACACCTGTGGTTTACCACAGGCGAGATCTGCCGCCCACCTCATTACCGCCATATTGGATCTTGATTAGCCTCTACACCATGACTGATTGGCTCATCGCACTGATGGAGACTCTGGGCGCCCCCGGGGCGGGCCTGGCGATCGCACTGGAAAACCTGTTCCCGCCGCTGCCGAGCGAGGTGATCCTGCCGCTGTCGGGGTTCACCGCGAGCAGGGGTGAGATGGACCTGCTCGACGTGCTGCTGTGGACCACGGCGGGGTCGGTGTTCGGGGCGCTGGCGCTCTACTGGGTGGGCGCGCTGCTCGGCCGCCACCGCACGCTGGCGATCGCCGCCAAGCTGCCGCTGGTGAAGGTCTCCGACATCGAGAAGACCGAGGCGTGGTTCCTCAAGCACGGTAAGAAGACGGTGTTCTTCGGGCGGATGATCCCCATCTTCCGCAGCCTGATCTCCATCCCGGCGGGGGTGGAGCGGATGCCGCTGCTCACGTTCACCCTGCTGACGACCGCCGGCAGCCTCATCTGGAACACCATCTTCGTGCTCGCCGGCTACTACCTGGGCGAGAACTGGTCGCTGGTGGAGGCCTACGTGGGAGTCGGCACGAACGTGGTGATCGGCGTGGTCGTGCTGGCGGTGCTCGTCTTCATCGGGGTACGAGTGGCGGAGCGGCGCAAGGCCAGGCATGCGTCCCGTCGCTGAGGGCCTGCGGCTGCTGGTGGCGGTGTCGCTGGGCGCGGCCACCGCCCTGGCCGACCTGGCGTTCCTGCTGGTGGCGCTGCCTTTCCTGGGCTATCCCAACACGCGGGCGATGGCCAGGCGGCTGGTCCTGCTGGAGACGCGCCGACTGTCCCTGGACCCGGCGGAGTTCGACGTGGGCGGGCGGGCCACGCGTTATCTCGCGCTGCGCGTTCCGGTCGGGGTGCTGGGCGGGCTGGTGGTGGGGCTGCTGCTGATCGGGGTGGTGACGGGTGTCCGCGCCATCTGGGCCTGGGGGACCGGAGGCACCTTCGACGACATCACACCCACCTGGCCGATCCTCATCTATTTCGCCATGATCGGGCTGCTGTTGCTCTTCCTGAACCTCTCAGGTGTGGTGGGCGTGCACGCGCTCGAGCAGCGGCTGGCCCGACGCGTGCTCGGCCCCGATCCGACCGAGAGACTCGAGCGCAGGATCGTCGAGCTGGCCGAGAGCCGGGCCGGGATCGTGGCGGCGGTCGACTCCGAGCGCCGCCGGATCGAACGCGACCTGCACGACGGCCTCCAGCAGCGTCTGGTCGCCCTGTCGATGCTGGTCGGCCGGTCCCGGCGCGGTCGTCCCGAGCTGCTGGACCAGGCGCACGAGGAGGCGCAGCAGGCGCTGGCCGAGCTGCGCGAGGTGGCCTGGCGGGTCTACCCGAGCGGCCTCGACTCCCTCGGCCTCGGCGAGGCGCTGGCGGGGGTGGCCGAGCGATCGAGCGTGCCGGTCAAGGTGTCCTGCGACCTGGCCACGCGCCCGCCGATGGGGGTGGAGACGGCCGCCTACTTCGTCGCCTGCGAGGCGGTGACCAACGCCGCCAAGCACGCGGGAGCCACACTCATCACCGTTGACGTGCACCGGGAGGGCACAATGATCGTCGTGCGGGTCATCGATGACGGCCGGGGCGGCGCGACCGCCTCGGGCAGCGGCCTGTCGGGGCTGGCGCGCCGGGTGGCGGCACTCGACGGCGGGTTCCAACTGGTCAGCCCGGCGGGCGGCCCGACCACGATCGTGGCGGAGCTGCCGTGCGGGTGATCCTTGCCGAAGACTCGACGCTGCTGCGCGAGGGCCTGCTACGACTGCTCGTGGAGGAGGGCCACGAGGTGCCCGCCGCCGTGGGCGACGGTCCCGCCCTGGTCGAGGCGGTGGCCGCCCACGGGCCCGACATCGTGGTGGTCGACGTACGGATGCCGCCGACCCACACCGACGAGGGCCTGCGCGCCGCGCTGGAGATCAGGCGACGCTGGCCCACCGTCAAGGTGCTGGTCCTGTCGCAGTACGTGGAGAAGAAGTACGCGACGGAGCTGATGAGCGGCGATGTGGAAGGTGTCGGATATCTACTGAAAGACCGGGTGGCGCAGGTAGCCGACTTCCTCGACGCGCTCGACCGGGTGGGCGCCGGGGGAGCGGCGTTCGATCCGGAGGTCGTACGCCAGTTGCTGGCCCGCACCACCCAGATCGACCCGCTGGCCCGGCTCACCCCGCGCGAGCGCGACGTCCTCGAACGCATGGCCCAGGGACTGACGAACGCCTCGATCGCCCAGGCCATGCACGTGTCGCAGAGCGCCGTGGAAAAGCACGTCAACTCACTGTTCGACAAGCTCCATCTCTCACACCAGACCGGCTACAGCCGCCGCGTGCTGGCCGTACTCCGCTTCCTGGAGTCGTGACCGGTGTGTTCCGGCGTCGAGGTCAGGTCTCCGGGCGATGACCGCACCGCCGCAGGGCACGATGGTCCATGGCGGGGCCTGTCATGGGAGCTGACGGTTGCTGAGCCGGCAGCCGCGTGGCCGCTCGGGGCGTTCGCTGGTCCAGCCGGCCTCAGGCGCCCATGCCTGATAGTGCATGAACGTCCCCTTGGCGAGCCCCTCCGTGCTCTCGGCCGCGATCGCGGCGTCAGCCGCCAGCCCGAAGTGCCGCGCTGCTTTCACGGACCTCTCACCCAGGTCCGCCAGAGACCGCGATGCCTTCACGGGCCTCTCGCCCAGGTCCGCCGGAGACGGCGTGACCGGCAGCTCTTACGCGGCGCGGCCGACTCTCACCCAGCGGGTTCGCAGGTCGGCTAGCCGATGGTCAGCCGGACGACCTCCCCCGGCTCCGGTCCTGCCTGAGCGACCAGCTCGCCGCCCGGACTCCAGAACCCCGAGCGCCCGGCCGTGTGCTCGAAGCCACCGCCGGTCGGTCCCGCGAAGCTCGCCACCGCCACCCAGACATGGTGATCGGTGGCGATTCGCCGCGCTCTCTCTTCCTGGACCGCCACTTCCGCCGCCTGATGGACCACCCCGGCCGCATAGACGTCGATCCCCAGCGCGGCGGTGTCTTCGGCATGCTGCGCGATTCCCATGTCCCGGCAGATCGCCAGCCCCAACCGCAGGCCGTCCACCTCGATCACCTCGGGCCGCTGCCCGCAGGCGAACCGCTCCTCGCTGGAATGCACGTGAACCTTGCGATAAGCCACCTTGGCCCCACCGCCGTCCACCGCCAGCGTGGCGATGTACTCAAGCCCCGCTTCCTTGACCGGCGCCCCCACCAGGGCCACCGCCCCCGCCTCCGCGCAGGCCTCCACGATCGGCTCCAGCCTCGAATCTTCCATGGTGATCGCCGGAGCGTCCACGTGATACCCGGTAAGGGACAGTTCCGGAAAAATCACCACCCTGGCCTCCGCTCTTCGCACCATCTCCGCCTGCCGGACCGCGTTCTTTGCCACGTCGTACGACACGCAGTCCGGCTGAGCCACCGCCAGCACGAGCACAAGGACCTCCAACGAAGAAACCACCACCACCGGCCACCCCGGTGATGGGCATTCTTCTATCAGAGTCTCCTCAGAGACCGATGGCCGCGGTGTCCGCGGGGCCGGTTGATTGCCGTGCGAGATCTTCCGGACCTCCTACTGGCCGGGCACCCCGAAGCCGGGCAGCGCGGGGGTCGCGACCATCGGCGGATGGCGTCGCGCCGGCAACTCGGCCGCTCAGCCGAACATCAGCGGCGGCGCGGGCGGCGCAGCCCCGGCTACGGGTGACGGTACGCACCTGCGGCAGGGACGAGGTGGCCAGGCGCGGGCGACTCTCCTCGTGCCGGCACGCCGCCGCGAAGATCGCGGCGGACGTCATCCCGTAACGTGCGCCGTCGATCGCGAGATCAGCTCACTTGCCGGCGGGCTGGGCGCGGACGTGGAGACGTTCGCCCTGAGGCCCGAAGAGGGAGAGGATCTCGACCGGCTCGGGACCGGCATTGCCGAACCAGTGCGGGATATGGGTGTCGAACTCGGCGACCTCGCCGGGCGTGAGAATCACATCGTGCTCGCCGAGAACCAGGCGCAGCCGCCCGGACAGTACGTAGAGCCACTCGTAGCCCTCGTGCACCCGGGGATCGGGCTCGGTGCCGGGCCAGTTCGGTGGCATGACCTGCTTGAACGCCTGGAGCCCGCCGGGCCGGCGGGTGAGCGGGATGAAGACGGAGCCACGGCGGTTGAACGAGCGCAACTGCACACGCGGGTCACCGGTGGGCGGCGCGTCGACCAGCTCGTCCAGTGTCACCTGGTGGGCGCGCGCCAGGGGCAGCAACAGCTCCAAGGTAGGCCGGCGCTGCCCGGACTCCAGGCGCGACAAGGTGCTGATCGAGATGCCGGTGGACTCCGACAGCTCGGTCAGGGTAGCGCCGCGCTGCTGGCGCAGGGTCCGCAGCCGTGGCCCGACGGCATGCAGAACGTCGTCCAGAACAATCCCGTCATCGTCCATAGACTCACTTTGCCACAACGGCAAGCATTTTTGTCAATGTCAGCGGGTAGTGAGCGCCGTCACGGCGGTCGCGTACATGTCGACTTGATCGCGCCGAAGATGGTGCGGTCCTTGCTGGGTGTAGAGCTCGAACACCGATGGACAAGTCGGGCACCACTCCGCGACAGTCCGTGTTTTCGCAGGTTGCCGCGCTCGACATCCCCTTATGTCAACCGGACAGTGCCCCCTGTACGTCTCGGCCGTATTCCGGGCACAGCCCCAACAGGCAATAGGTCCTGTTGCGGGCGGCCCTTACCGCAGCACTGCTTTCCGGGCGCTCACGCGGGGCGTACGTTTTGCTAACCCGACCGTCTTGGGAACGGTCCAGCTAGAGGATGAGGTCGATGGAGCCCTATCCGTTCTTCACCCCCCTTCCAGCCGCCACGGCCGACAGTGTCACCGTAAAGGGGTGGTTCTACCTGCGGAAAGCGCAGGTCGCCGCCCTCTGCGACAGTCGCACCGCAAGGTCGGGCTTCGACCTGGATGCGATGGAAGCGCTGAGGAGGAAACTCACGACCTTCGAGACCAGGGTCAGCTTGAACGAGATGACCCCCGGCACCGCGATCACTCAGTTCCAGCAGTGGCTGAAAGACGACGGCGACCGGGGCGCCTGGCAGGCCTACGTCGACGACCAGACCACGAAGGACGACATCGAGCGGGAGCGCCAGAGGGTCGAGGCCGAAGCGAGGAAGATCACCGACGCCGAGACTGCGGCCCGTTCCACGGCCATGAGCATCTGCAACCGCCACAGCGCGGGGCTGCTGAGCAACAGAGAGGGCGCGCCGGTGGGGCGAGTCGTCTGCGGCATGGCCGTGATCGGCTCGCCTGGAGTGACCTACGAAGGCTTCAGCGGCCAGGACATGCACGGACTCGTGACCAACCCTCTCATCACCCCTCTCATCACCGAACTGGTCCGCGGCATCACGCAGTCGGAGAACTGGCCGCCGGAGTCATGCGCCGAGGTGGACGCGCTCAAGCGCTGGCTGAACGGCCCCGGCGCCGGCGTCAACTCGATCAAGGAGATCCCTGGGGACATCTTCGTCTTCCACGCTCGAGTGTGGCACCCCGGAGGCACATGGGGCGGTAAGAAGACCTCGCAGGGCTGGAAGGACCGCGGCGCCTGCGTCTACTGCCAGCACTGGATCAAGCGCATCGGCGCCAAGAGCGTGTGAGCCCCTATGTACGGCGGCCGGCCCGCCGACCGCCGTACATAGGGGCTGTCGAGGCGGTCGAGTAGTCCGGTAGACCCGAACTCCCTGGGGGAGAGAGGCCCGTCACGCACGCAGCGCGGCGGGCCTTCTTCATGCGCGGGGTCCGGCGTGGATGTGCTCGGCGACCTTCACCTGGAACGCCTCCACCGCCTCCTCATCCTGGGCGAGCGGCCACCCTCCGGACAGCGTGTACTCCACCGCGGGCGTAGCCGATGCGCACGTGCCCGCGGGCTCCGCACCGGCCTGCGACGGGCGGAGCAGTTCGACCCAAGCCGAGCCCGGCTTGCGGACGGTCGGGGAAGGTGCGCGAGCTGCGACGCGCGCTATGGACTGCGGTCAAGCAGTCCCCGGAAAGGAGTCTCCACGCCCTGCATGAACTCGCGGTCTCTCCGCCTGAAGAAGGACCGCGGGCGGGCCGTTCTCTGTCTGGAGGCGGAGTTCAAGGGGCCCATGGGTCTCTATCGTCGGTGTGTGGCTTTGGTCGATGCGACGCCCGGTGAACGGGTGATCTCCTGGATGCGCAGTCGGGTCGTGGCCGTCGACGGTGCGGCCGCCCTGGCGCTGGCCGTGGTGTGCGAGGTGGTCGGGCTGGCCGTGCGGGCCGACGCCGGGTACCTGGTGGTGTCGCCGCTGCTCTTGGGTCCGCTGGCAGTGCGCAGGGTGCGTCCAGAGATCTGTCTTGTGGTGGTGTCCGGGGTCGCGCTGGTGCAGTGGCTGACGGTGGGCGGCAGCAGTGGCGCGCTGCCCGCCGACGTCGCGGTCCCGATCGCCGTACACGCCGTCGCGGCCTATGGGAGGGTGTGGGCGAGTCGGCTGGGGCTGGCGGTGACGCTGCTGGTGGCGGTGCTCGCCGGGGCGAACCTGCCGATGATTCCGAGCCCGGCCTGGGCTCACCTGCTGGTGGGTGCCTTCTTCGCGAGCACCGGGGCGACGGCGTGGGCGATCGGCGCCCTGCAGCGGGTGCGGCGCAGGCAGGTCGAGGCGCTGGCCGAGCGGGCCAGGCTGCTGGAGATCGAGCGCGATCAGCGGGCCCGGCTGGCCGTACTCGCCGAACGCACCCGGATCGCCCGGGAGATGCACGACGTGGTCGCGCATTCCCTGGCGGTCGTGATCGCGCAGGCCGACGGCGGGCGGTACGCCGGGACACCGGAAGCCGGGACCGCGGCACTGACCGCGATCAGCGACCACGCGCGGCGCGCCCTGTCGGAGACCCGCCGGGTCCTGGGCGTGCTGCGCGACGGCGACGCGACGCCCGGCAGGCCCGGGACTTTCGGGGCGCCCCAGCCCGGCGTCGACGACCTGCCCGGTCTCGTCGAACAGATCCGGGCCGGCGGGGTCACGGTCAACCTGACACTCGACCTGCCGCCGGGGGGTGTGGAGCCCGGTCTGTCGCTGGCGGCGTACCGGATCGTCCAGGAGGGGCTGACCAACGTGATGAAGTACGCCGGTGCGGGCGCGTGCACCGACGTGGCGGTGCGCTGGGGGTCGCGGCTGCTGGAGATCGACGTTCTCGACGACGGCTGCGGGCCGCCCGCTGTCTCGTCCGGTTCCGGTTACTCCGGTTACGGGGTGCTCGGGATGCGTGAGCGCGTCAGCGCATACGGGGGGACTGTGACGCTGGCGCCCCGGCCCGGCGGTGGGGCGGCGCTGCGCGCCAGGATCCCGGTGTCGCGGTGACCGGCCCGGCGGCACCACCGGTCCGGGTGCTGCTGGTCGAGGACCAGGCGCTCGTACGGGCCGGGTTCAGGATGGTGATCGACTCGCAGCCGGATCTGACGGTGGTCGGTGAGGCCGGCGACGGGGTGAGCGGGGTGCACCAGGCCCGGGCGTCGCGGCCGGACCTGGTCGTGATGGACGTACAGATGCCGGTGCTCAACGGGATCGAGGCGACCCGCCGAATCGTCGCGCTGCCGGCGCCACCCAAGGTCATCGTGCTCACCACGTTCGATCTCGACGAGTACGCGCTGGCCGCGATCCGGGCCGGCGCCAGCGGCTTCCTGCTCAAGGACGCCCCGCCCGAGGAGATGCTCGCCGCGCTGCGGGCGGTCCACTCCGGTGACGCGGTACTCGCGCCGTCGACCACCCGCCGCCTGCTGGACCAGCTCGCGCCGGCCTTCGACCCGGACGCCGTACGCCTGGTCGCGACGCTGACGGTACGGGAGCGGGAGGTGCTGATGGCGATGGCCCGAGGATGGCGCAACGCGGAGATCGCCGAGCGGCTGAGGGTGGCGGAGGGGACGGTGAAGACGCACGTCAGTCAGATCCTGGCGAAACTGGGGGCGCGGGACCGGGTGCAGGCGGTGATCCTGGCGTACGAGGCCGGTGCGGTCCGGCCCGGCGAGCGGTGAACACCGGGCCGGGCCACGGGATCAGCTTCGGGCGCAGGTGAGGTCGCTGCTGGGCAGCCTTCCGGCCAGGAGATAGTTCTGCACGGCGGTGTCGACGCAGCCGTTGCCGTCCGCCAGGTACACCCCGTGCCGGAACGCGCCGGCGAGGGTGACCATGCGGGACCCACGCAGCGCCGCGTGCATGGCCCGCTGGCCGGGGTAGGGCGCCACCGGGTCGCCGCTCGCGCTGACGATCAGGGCGGGGTGGTCGTTGCCGACTGTGGTGGGTGCTTCTATCGGCTTCGTCGGCCAGAACGCGCACGGGGTGATGTTGCGGAACAGCGGCCCGTAGAGCGGTTCGGTCGCGAGGTGGTCGCGAATGTCGCGCCAGTACGTCTTCGGGTTGCGCGAGGCCGCACGGTCCGCGCACTGCGTGGCGGTGGTCGCGCTGACGTTCAATTCGGGAAGCACATCGGTGTTCGCGTACAGGGCCAGTAGCTGGGCCAGGGCGGGAGCGGGGGTGACCTTCCGGCCGTTGGCGGCGTCACGCAGGTTGCGGACCTTGGCGCTGAAGTCGGCGTAGGCGGCGTCGGTGTCCTCGACGGTGAGCAGCAGCCCGGCGATCATCGTCTCGTCGACCTGGTACGAGCCCACCTGCAGTGGGTGTCGGCGGGCGGCGGCATAGATCCGGTCGACGCCGGCCAGCACGGCGTCCGCGGTGTCGCCGAGGCCGAATCGGCTGCTGCGTTCGGCCACCCATCCTGCCCAGTCCTTGAGCGCCGCGGCGTCGGCCGGTCCGAGGGCCCGGGTGGCTCCGGGCCCGTAGATATCGGGGTCGAGGGCGCTGTCCAGGACGATCCGGCCCACCCGATCCGGGAACAGCTGGAGATAGACCGCGCCGAGGTATGTGCCGTATGACCAGCCGAGATAGGAGATCCGGGCTTGGCCAAGGGCGGCGCGCACGATGTCCATGTCCCGGGCGATGTCGCGGGTCGAGCCGAACGGCAGCCGGTCGGCGAGGGGCTTGCAGCGCGCTGCCAGGTCCTTGGCGTTGGCCACGCTCGCGTCGAAGCTCGACCGGTCTGGGGCAGCGAACTGCCGGAAGCGCAAAGCGAGGTTGGTCGGCCAGCCGCATTCCAGCGGAGTGCTCTTGCCGAAGAATCGCGGGTCGATCCCGACCAGGTCGTAGCGGGCGGCGAGGTGCGGTGCGCCGTGCGGCGACAGTCCGGGGAGCCCCTTGGCGATGGCGGTGACGCCGTCTCGCGACGGGCCGGGCCCGCCTGTGTTGACGATCAGGGTGCCCAGCTTGTGCGCGGGGTCGACGGCCGGCCGCCGGGCCACCGCGATGCTGATCGTCCGGCCGCCGGGATCGCGGTGGTCCAGCGGGACGGTGACCTCGCCACAACGCGCGCCGACGGCCTGCAGTTGCGCGCCCGTCTCGTCGTCCGGGCTGGTCTTGCAGGCGTGCCAGGAGATCGTCTGCTGTTCGAACCGGTGCGCCGAGCCGCTCACCCCGCCTGGGGCGGTGCCGGCGCCGGCCTCGGACGAGACCATGGCGGCGGTCGCCGCCAACAGCACCACCCACGAGATGCGGCGGGCGCGGGGGGCGGCCTGGGATGGGTTCATCGTCATCTGCCTGTTCCGTAGTGAACGTGCTCCGCGCGACCAGCGCGAACGCGGCTGGAGAGGGCCGCCGGAAAACGCTATGGCGCAGCGCATCCGCCGGTCATCGCTCACACGACCGGAATGGCCTGCCCGTATCTCCCCCACACGACAGATGGGCACCGGGCCCCACGAGGGAGACGGCCGCCGTAGGCTGCCCCCATCAAGCGAGTCAACCCGAAGGAGCCGAGGCGTCCGTGTGCCGGCGCGGTGGCGATGAGATGCGCCGGCTCGCCCCGCGGTTTCAAGTCCATCGCAGCCCTTTCCGCGGCACAGTCCGCAGCGTTGACCGGTGATGGCGATCAACGCTGCGGATCGCTTTCAGCTCGTCTAAAGGTCGTTCCTGGTGAGCCAGGTCAGGCAGGTGTCGGCGACCTCACGCCAGCCGTGGTCGATGGTCAGGGAGTGGCCGCGGTCGGGGAACTCCTGGAAGTCGGTGATCGCGGTGGAGTCCCGGTACTGCTTGAGGGTCGCCTTGGTGACGGTCTCGGGGACAGTGTGGTCCTTGCCGCCGGCGATCAGGAGCAGCGGTCCCCGGGCGTTGTTGCCGGTGTCGACCTTGGCGGGTGAGTGGAGGGAGAAGTTGGCGGCGGCGGCCTCGAACAGCGGCTTGCCCGGCGCGGGGATGGTCCAGCGTTCGTACAGTTCGGCGGCCTCCTCAGCCGGGATGGCGTTGCCGAACGAGTAGGTGAACTGGTCGAGGGTGAGGGAGACGGCCCGGTGCTTGTTGGCCGGGTTCTTGAACACCGGCAGGGTCGAGCGCAGCGCCGACAGCGGCAGCGGCAGCACTCCCTTGATCTGTGCGGCGTCGATCGCGATCGCGGCTCTGGCCAGATCCTGCCCGAGCAGCTTTTCGGCGATCATGCCGCCGAAGGAGTGGCCGATCAGGATCGGCTTGACGTCCAGAGCGTTGATGATCTCCGTGTAGCGGGCGACGACGTCGTCGATGCCGTGGTCGGCGATGCTGTCGGGGTCTTTTCTGGACAGTTCAACGCTTTCGCTGTCGCCCGGCCAGCCGGGGGCCGTCGCGTCGTAGCCGGCGGTCGTGAACAGCTCGGTCCAGGAGGACCAGGAGGTGGCGTGTAGCCACAGGCCGTGGATGAAGATGACGGGAATGGTCGGTGCGGTCATCGGTTGCTCCTCAGGAACACGACTGTCATACCGGATGGGTGTGCTTGACCGCCTGGGTCGCGGTGGCGGCGGTGCGGATGTGGCCGGCCACGGCTGCCGGTTGCGACAGCGCGATCGCGTGTGAGGCGTCGACCTCGATGGTCTCGGCCCCGGCGCGCTGGGCCATGAAACGCTGTGCGGCGGGATGGATCGCCTGGTCGGCGGTCGCCACGACGTACCAGGACGGCAGGGTCTTCCAGCTCGCGGCGGGAGAGCTCTCCTCGAACGCCACAGCCGCGATGGGGCGCTGCGCGGCGGCCGCCACCGAGGTGAGGCGCTCGGGCAGATCGGCGGCGAACACCGCGGGGAACTGGTCGTCCTTGAGGTACAGCTCCACGGCCTCCTCTCCATCGCCTGCGCGGAAGACGGCCGGCCGCAGCGCCGGGCCCAGCAGGCTGTCGGGGAAGCGGCCCGTGACGTCCAGCACGCTCTCCCCTGCCTCCAAGGCGAAAGCGGTCACGTAGACCAGCCCGATCACGTTGCCTGGCTGGGCTCCGGCCCGGGTGATGACCACACCGCCGTAGGAGTGACCCACCAGCAGGACCGGTCCGTCGATCGCGGCGACGACGCCGGCGAGGTAGGCGGCGTCGGTGGCCGGTCCGCGCAGCGGGTTGGCCACAGCGGTCACGGGGATCCCGGAATCCTGGAGCTCGGCGATCACGCCCGCCCAGCTCGAGGCGTCCGTGAAGGCGCCGTGGACCAGCACGACGGTCGGGGTGCTGCCGTTCCTGAAGGAGCTCGCTGTAGTCATGGCCTCACCGTAGGAAGCCCCTTGCGCGCCTCGCGAGCGTCACATGACTGCGTCACCGAGCGTCACCCGAGCGAGACGGTGAGGTCAGGCTGGTACGCGCAGGGCTGTGCTCAACGCCGATCGCGAGGTGATCCCCAGCTTGGGGAAGATCCTGTAGAGGTGGGAGCTGACGGTTCGATGAGACAGATAGAGCTTCTCGCCGATCTCCCGGTTCGTCAGGCCATCAGCCGCCATCTGGGCGATCTGGAGTTCCTGCGCGGTCAGCACGTCGCGCGCTTCAGTGCTGCGCCTGCGGCTGCTCTCGCCGGAGGCCCGCAACTCCTGGCGCGCTCGCTCGCTCCAGGGGATCACCCCCAAGGCGTCGAACGTCTCGCGAGCCATACGCAAGGGCGCCCGCGACTCGGCTATACGCCGCTGGCGCCGCAGCCATTCACCGTACGCCAGCTGTACCCGAGCCCGTACGAAGGGCCATCGCCGCAGGTCGGCCCCGAGCGCGGCGTCGAAGAAGGGCTCTGCTGCCGCCTCGTCGGCCAGGACGGCCCGGGCGTAGCGCAGGTCGGCGTGCAAGGACGGCGATGGTGTGGTGAGCGCCACCGCCTCCAGTTCCTCGATGATGCCGGCGACGGCGCGGTTCTGCCCGCTGTGCGCCGCGGCGTCTGCGAGTTCGGCGACGGAGAAGCAGCGCAGTGCCAGGTGGAAGGCTGGATCGGCGGGGTCGTGCATTCGTCGCAGATGGTGGAAGGCGTCGGCGTAACGTCCCTCGCCCAGCGCGGCGAGCCCGCGCGCGAGCTGTACCGTGGCCAGCACGGGGCGGGCTCCGATGGGCAGGGCCATCTGCTCGGCCGCCACCGCGAGGCTCTCCACGCGATCCTGTTCGCCGCGTAGCGCGGCGAGCACCGCGCCCGAGGCCTGAGCGATGGCGTGCATCAGCGGCTGGGATGTCTCGTGCGCCAGACGGGCGGCCTCCTCGGCCGCGGGGATGGCCACGCTCAGGTTGGCCAGCCGGGCCGCGCTCCACGCCTGTGCCCCGAGATCTCGTGCCAGGAGGCTGAGCCGGCCCTGCGCGCGCAGGGCCGGCAGCGACGCGGCGCAGAATTCCTCTGACAGGTCGAACGCCCCCACCATCAACGCCGAGCTGCCGAGCAGGCGGGCCGCCGGCCGGCCGCCGGCCGGGTGGGCGGCCAGATGGCGTAATCGCTCGATCACGATCTTGCCACGCTCGATGGGAGCCGCGAACGCCAGGACCGTCAGCAACCGCCCGTCCAGATCGTCGACGGGCAGGCCCTCGGCCACGGTGACGACGCGTTGCCGGGACTGCTCGTCGGTATGAGCCCAGAAACATCGTAAGGACGCGCTGGACAGGAGTTTCAGCGCGAGATCGACGTCCCCCTGCGCCGCCATCGTCTCGGCGAGGTCGGCCAGTGAGTGCGCTGCCGCGCTGTCGTCACGGATGCCGTCCTCGAAGCTCTCGCGGATCCACACGATACGGGCCCGCTGCTGGGCCGACAGCTGCAGCCGCTCGCCTTCGCCCAGCAGCCGCACGACGATATCGCGCCGTCCCATCTCGGCGGCGTACTCGGCGGCCCGCACCAGCCGTTCACACCGGTGAGCGGGATTCTCGCTGAGCCTGACCGCGTGCTCCAGCGCCGCGACGGCCGACAACAGGTCGCCCCGGCGTCGCACGCTTTTGGCCGTGGTCTCCAGCTCGACGGCGATGCTCTCATCCGGCCTGGCGGTGGATGCCGCGCGGTGCCCGAGGCGACGGTCTGGCTGGCCGGTGAGGACGTCGGCCAGGGCGGCGTGCACCGCGCGCCTCTGGGAGATGCTCGCCCTCTGGTAGATCGCCGAGCGCATGAGCGGGTGCCGGAACGACACTCCGGCTTCGTGCACGTCGACCAGCCGTGCGGTGACAGCGGGAGCCAGATCGTCTGCCGTGACCGGTATACCGGTGATCAGCGCAGTGGCGTCGAGGGTCTCGGAAAGGGCGGTGCTGTCGTTGAGCGCGGCCACCAGCAGCATGGTCCGAAGGGTCGACGGCAACCCCGACATGCGGGTGGTGAAGGCCTGTTCCAGCCGGGTGGTCAGCGGGAGCCACCCGGGCGGCAGGGGCCCCTTCCCGTCCCGCGTGTCCGCGGCGATCGGCAGCTCGACGAGGGCCAAGGCGTTTCCCGCGGCCTCCCGCAGCAACCGTGTGCGCACCGCCGGCGTCAGGGTGGGGCTGCAGGCGTCCAGCAAGGCGGTCGCGGCGGTGTCATCGAGCCGTTCGAGGAGCAGCTCCTGCAGCCCTGCCCCGTCAAGGGGGCTCTGGAAACCGTCGCGTATCGCGGCCAGCAGCACGATCGGTTCGGAGTCCAGCCGCCGCGCGACGAACGCGAGCACGTCGGCGCTGGCGCGGTCCAGCCAGTGAGCGTCCTCGACAAGGAGCAGGACGGGTGAGCGGGCGGCGGCCTCGCCCAGGAGGTTCAGCGCCGCCAGGGCGATGAGGAACGGGTCCGGCACCCGGGCGTCGGTCAACCCGAACGCCGCTCCCAGCGCGTCGCGCTGTGGGGCGGGCAGTTCCCCGATCTCGGTACGGAGCGGAAGCAGCACCTGATGCAGCCCGGCGAAGGGCATGTGCGTCTCTGATTCCACACCGGCCGTCCGCAAGATCCGCATGCCACGCGCGGCCGCGATCCCCGCCGTGTCCAGCAACAGGGCCGACTTCCCGATCCCCGCCTCGCCGCGCACCAGCATCGCCCCGCCGCTCATGTGGACGCCGTCCACGAAATCGCCGAGACGCCGCTGTTCGGACTCCCGCCCGAAAAGCGCTATTACTGGCTGGTTTGCTGGCATATGAAGCCATGGTCGCGTGCGCTCGAGGTCCCGTCCAGCGAACTTGGTGGCGGTGATGAGGGTGCCGTCGGGGACGAGCACCATGCGTTCGTCGGAAACGCGGATCATGAGGATTCAGGCCTTTCGCTGATGCGCTCAGTTCTGCGGATGCGTGTTCTGGGCGGCTCGCAGGCGGCGGCGCTCTTTGGGGGTGGCGCCGCCCCACCTGCCGTCAGATGGCGGCCTCGCGGATGAGGTCGGCGACCGCGGCGGGCTGGGAGACGTAGACGGCGTGGCTGCCGATGACCTCGACGACCTTCGCTCCGGCGCGCTCGGCCATCATGCGCTGAGCCGGCGGCGGGATCATCAGGTCCTCGGTCGCGACGAGATACCAGCTGGGCTTGTGCCGCCAGGCCGGTTCGGTGACCGACCCGCCGAAGGCGTCCACGCCCCACGGGACTTGGGAGTCGGCCATGAACGCGGCCACCTGGCCGGGCAGGTCTGCGGCGAACGAGGCGGCGAACGTGTCGCGGTCAAGGAAGAGGAAGCCCTCCCGGGGAGGGAGGATGGGCGGCGCCGGCGAGCCGCCGATGAGGGCGCTGACCGATTCGCCGTTGTCCGGGGCGAACGCGGCGATGTATACCAGCGACGTGACGTTGGGGTGGGTGCCAGCCTCGCTGATGACGACCCCGCCGTAGGAGTGGCCGACCAGGACGGCCGGGCCGTCGAGACCGTCCAGGACCCGGCGGGTCACCGCGACGTCATCCTCCAGCGACAGCGTCGGGTTCTGCACGATGTGGACGCGGAATCCGTCCCTGGTCAGCTCGCCGTGGACGCCCTGCCAGCCGGATCCGTCCACGAAGCCACCGTGCACGAGCACGACGTTCCTGATGGTGGTCATGGTCGCTCCTGACCTGGATGGACAGGCCCGGCGCGGGTCCTGGTGCTCTCCATCCAAGTCGCGTGCGCGCGGCCCGGCCACGCAGAACAGGACGCAGAAGTAGGCCCGAGCGTCAGACGTCCGCCAGGTCGCGGCAGCGGCTGCTCGCCTCGGCGTCGCCGATGGCTTCGTACACCTCGGCCGCCCGCGCGTAGGTACGGCGGCTCTCGCCGGTCCGGTCCTCCTCGGCCAGCAAGGCCGCCAGTGTCTCCAGAGAGCGGGCCTGCGGGACAGACAACTGAGCCTGCTCCATGAGGCTGATCGCCTCGGTGAGCTTGATGATCGCCTCAGCCCGGTGGCCGAGCAGTCCCAGACAATCGCCGACGCGTGCCAGCGCGATCGGCCGGATGATCGCCACGACGCTCGGCGTCACCCCCGAGCGGTCGTCGTCCAGCAGAGCCAGCAAGCCGAGGTACTGCTCCAATGCCTTGGTGTGGTGTCCGGCATCGCGCAGGCAAGTGCCGATGGCGCCGAGAGAGTGGCAGTACCGATCCATGTCGCCGTTGGACTTATGAAGTTCCGCCGCCTGGGTTTCCGACGCGATGGCCTCATCGAGACGCCCGAGCCGTCGAAGCGCGCCCCCCGCATGGTGGTGGGCCAAGGCGATCTGGATCGGGGCACCACTGCGGGTTGCCAGGTCCATCGCCTGGGCCGTATAGCGCAGTGTGGCCTCCGGATCATCTCGCGGCAGTAGATAAACCCAGGCCAACATGTTCAGCTGCGCGGCCTGCCGACCGGGATCGCCCAGGGCGGCGGCGGCCTCGGCACCGAGGGTGAACACCTCGTACCAGTGCGGCGCGTGCATCCACCGGTCGGAGAACCAGTCCATCGACTCGGCGCAGTCGAGGACGGCGGCGAACCGGCCGATGCTCCCCCCGTGGCGCAACGCGCCCAGCCAGTTGTCCGCGTTCACGCGCAGCCAGTGGTCGGCCTCCTCCGGGGAGGACAGCTCAGCTGCATCGGGGCCGGCCTGGTCAGGAACGCCATACCCGGGCTCGAACCACCGCCCGGCGGTCGTGGCCGTCCGAAGCAGCCACGACGTCATCGTCACGGTGAGCGCGTCGCGCTCGGCCGCGGGCTCCTCCTGCTGAAGCCGATCCCGGGCGAACAGCCGGACCAGGTCGTGGAAACGGTAGCGTTCCGACGTGCTGTCCTGCAGCAGACCGAGGTCGACGAGTTCGTCGAGGGCGTCCCATGCCTCCTCGATCGACGTGCCGCCCACCACGGCGGCCAGAGCGGCGTCGAAGCTGCGGCCCGGCACCAGGGCGAGCCGGCGGAAGAGCCGTCGCGTCGAGGTGGCCAGCTGCTCGTAGGACAACCCGAACGCGGTGGCGATCTTGAGATCGCCGGCGCTGAGCTGGTCCAGGCGGCGCTCCTCATTCGTCAGCCGGGCGGCGAGGTCGGCGGCGTTCCAGCCGGGTCGGCTGACCAGCCGATTTCCGGCGATCCGCAGCGCGAGCGGCAGACCCCCGCACAGCTGCGCGAGCTGCCCGACGGCCGATCCTTCGTCCGAGGCGCCGCGGTCCTTGAGTATTCCGGTCAGCAGCTCGGTGGCTTCCAGCAGGGGCAAGGGCCCGAGGGCGAGTCTGCGCACTCCTTCCAGACCGGCCAGCAGGCGGCGACTGGTCACCAGGGCCTTTCCCGCCCCGCCGCCCGGCAGCAGCGGCCGGACCTGCTCCTCGGCGGCGGCATTGTCGAGCACGATCAGCACGCGCCGGTCACGCAGCAGGGACCGGTACAAGGACGCACGCCCGGCGACGTCGCCCGGGATCTGGTGATCCGCGACGCCGAGTGCGCGAAGCAGCATGCCCAAGGCATCGTCGACGGGCAGGGGCTGCGCAGACATACCGAACAGGTCGAGGAAGAACACCCCGTGAGGGAAGTCTGGCCGCAGGGCGTGCGCGGCGCGGACGGCCAACGTGGTCTTGCCCAGCCCGGCAGAACCGGTGATGAGCCCCACACCCGCGGCGCCCGGCGTGTCCCCGGCGCGCAAGAGCTCGCTGATCCAGGCCAGTCCCGCGACTCGACCGGTGAAGTCGCCGACGGAGCGCGGCAGCTCGCACAGCCCGGTCGGGCGGGCCCAGTGATCGCGCAGGCGGCCCTCGCGCGCCAGCTCGACGAGCTGTTTGCGGTCGGCGTCGGCCAGGCCGAGGGCATCGGCCAGCGCGGTGACGGTCCGATGCTGGGGACCCTTGCTGCGTCCGCGTTCCATGTCCGACAGCGTCCGGGCGCTGACCCCCGAGGCCTCGGCGAGCTGCTCCAGCGTCAGACGTGCCGCGTGCCGATGGCGACGCAGCACCTCCGCGAAGCTGGGTGTGGTAATCGGGTGCTCCTTCTCCGCGATCGGGTGGAGATCACCCAAAGCTTACGGCGAAGATCGTAGGCAGCGACCTTAAGTCATCGCTCTTCTGTTGGCACCCGCCACCTAAAGCCTCCGGCCTGGTCGATCGCCGCCCGGACGGCATGGGTCCGCGCAGAGCGTTGAGCGTGCGGAACTCGGCCTGCAGTCATGTAGCGCTCGGTGACGCAGTTAAGTGACGCTCGCCCGGCAAGCGAGCCGGTTTCTACGGTTTGCGCCATGAACACAGCGATGTCGGGGCTCCCGGCAAACAGCCTGCGACGCCCCGGCGTCGTCATCCCGATCGCGGTGATCGGCATGCTCGCCTACCTCGCCCCTGCCGCCTCCGCTCTGGCCGCCCCGGTGCCCATCGCAGCCATCGCCTCCAAGACACCGTCGAAGACCGGCAATGAGCCGCGCGTTCCGGCAGGTTTTCGCGAGCAGAGAGTTCAGGTCGGCGACGTCGCGATCAACTACGTGCGCGGTGGACACGGGCCGACGCTGGTCCTGCTGCACGGATACCCGCAAACCTGGTACACCTGGCGCGAAATCCTGCCCGAACTCGCCAGGCACTACACGGTCATCGCGCCGGATCTACGCGGAGCAGGCAAGAGCGACGCACCCGCCAGTGGCTATGACAAGAAGACCCTCGCCGCTGACCTGCACGGCTTGTTGACCAAGCTCGGCCTCAAGCGGGACATCAGGCTCGTGGGGCACGACATCGGCACGATGGTCGCCTATGCCTACGCCGCCGCCCACCCCGGCGACGTCACCAAGCTGGTCCTCAGCGAGGCCCCCATCCCCGACAAGACCCTCTACACCTTCCCCTCCCTCACCGCGAAGGGGCCGGGCTTCTGGAACTTCGGCTACTTCAGCGTCCGCAACGGCCTGCCCGAGCGCATGGTGAACGGCAGGGAAGAGCAGTGGGTGGAGCGTTTCGTCGACTCCCTCGAAGTCAAGAAGAACGGCGTCAGCGACAGACAGGTCCGCGAGTACGCCCGCTACCTGCGCGATGACGCTCACCTGCGGGCGAGTTTCGAATGGTTCCGCGCCCTGCCCAAGGACGTCGCCGACAACAGCGCGTACAGCGCGAAGAAGCTCACCATGCCCGTACTCGCCATCGGCGCCCGCGGCAGCCTCGGTGACTTCGTCCCTGCCCAAGTCCGCAAGTACGCCGGCCATGTGACCGGGATCGTCATCGAGGACTCCGGTCACTGGATCTTCGAGGAACAGCCCGAACAGCTCACCCGCACACTCCTGCGCTTCCTCAAGAAGAACTGACCCGACACCGAAACAGGAGCAGCCACATGAACAACGAACTTCCACCCCATTCCGGCGACACGCAGAACCCCTTCTGGTTCCTCGGCGGCCGGGTCCAGATCCTGGTGCCGGGCACGGCGACCGGCGGCACCCTGAGCGTGATGGAGTTCACCGACCCCAAGGGCCACGCGCCACCCCTGCACGTTCACGAGGCAGAGGACGAGATCTGGATCGTGCTCGATGGTGAGATCACCTTCTTCGTCGGGGACGACCGCTACGACCTGCACGCCGGTGCCGTCGCGCACGGCCCCCGCGGCGTCCCGCACAGCTACCTGGTCCGCTCACCGAACGCCCGCATGGTCGCCGCCTTCGGCCCCGCCGGCATCGAGAAGTGGTTCGCCGCCAACAGCTCGCCCATCTCCGACGTGAACGACGCGCCGGCCTCCTTCGACATCGAAGCCATCGTCGCCTCGGCCGAGGCGTACCGCCTGCGCGTGGCGGGCCCTCCGCCGGTGGCCTAGGCGCACTGCTCCCACTCCGCGCCCCTGCCCTGCCCCGACGGGCGGACGACGGTTTAAGCCTCCCGCTGCCTCAGCGCCTCGCTTGACACCTTCACCTCTACCAAGGAGATCCGCCATGTCCGCGCACGTGTCCACGCAGACCTCTCCACTCTCCCGGCCGGGCATCCGAATCCTGCTGCCCGTGACGCTGGCCGTCCTGGCCATGCTGGCCATCCTGGTCACGGCTCTCTCCTCGTCGGCCGCCGCCACCGCGGCGAGCCGGCATACGGCCAAACCCACCGTGGTGCTGGTCCACGGTGCGTTCGCCGACGCCTCGAGCTGGAACAAGGTCGTCGCCCGGCTCCAAGGGGCCGGCTACCCGGTGATCGCCCCCGCCAACCCCCTGCGCGACCTGGCAGGCGATTCGGCCTACCTGTCGAGCATCGTCTCCAGCATCGACGGACCGGTCATCCTGGTCGGCCACTCCTACGGCGGAGCGGTCATCTCCAACGCCGCCACCGGCCACCCCAACGTCAAGGCGCTGGTCTTCATCGCCGCATTCGCACCCGAGGAGGCCGAGTCGGCGCTCGACCTGACTGGCAAGTTCCCCGGCAGCCAGCTGCCCACCAGCCTGATCACCCGCCAGTACCCGCTGCCCGGCGGCGGCACCGGCACCGACGCCTACATCGACCCCGCCACATTCCGCGCCGCCTTCGCCGCCGACCTGCCCGCCCGCGACACCGCGCTGATGGCCGCCACGCAGCGCCCGGCCGCCCTGGCCGCGCTCGGCTCCCCGAGCGGAGCGCCCGCCTGGAAGACGATCCCCTCCTGGTACCTGGTCGCCGGCGCCGACCAGGCCATCCCACCCGCAGCCCAGCGGTTCATGGCCACGCGTGCCGGCGCGCACACCAGCGAAGTCAGGGAAGCCTCACACGTGATCATGATCTCCCAGCCTGACACCACCACCGCTGTCATCACAGCGGCAGCCCGCGCCACCCGCTGATCCCACACGACACCCATCGGTCCGGAACGCGGCAGGCACGATCCCCGCGCCTGCCGCGTACACCTCGGCCTCTACCCGACCAGCTGCTCCACCAGCAGCAACACACCGATCACCACCATCGCGGCGCCGGAGAAGCGGCTCACCGTCCGGGCCGCGGCGGGCCGCGCCCGCAGCACCCGGCGCGCTCCCGCGCCCACCCCGGTGTAGACCACGGCGCAGCTGGCCACGTGCACCAGCCCCAGCGCCACGATCTGCACCGCGAGCGGCCAACTGGCGTCCGGGTCGGTGAACTGCGGCAGCAGTGCCAGGAACAGCAGGAACACCTTCGGGTTGAGCCCGCTGATCCCCGCCCCCTTCAGCACCTGCCGCGCCCACGAGGTGGCGGCTTGCTCCGTACCGGCCTGCGGGACCGAAGGGCGAGCCAGCATGCCGATCCCCAGCCAGACCAGATAGGCCGCGCCCGCCACGGTCAGCGCGGTCATCACCAGCGGCGACCTGGCCACCAGGGCAGCCACTCCGGCCGCCACCAGCACGGTGGCCGCCAGATGCCCGGCCAGCAGGCCGCCCACCGCCGGCAGCACCGTCCGATGGCGCAGTCCCGCCGTGATCGCGTAGGCCCAGTCCGCCCCTGGTGTCACCACGAACATCAACGACACCGCCCAGAACGCGGCGATGGTACCGACGGGCATGACCTTGCTTCTCCTTCGCGCTCGCGTAAATCCCACAGATCTGCGGATTCGAGAAGGAAGTTTATGTGCGTATAGCCGGAATGTGCTTCCAATCTTTCCCTCTATAGGGCTGTTATGAGGGAGAATCCACCTCATGGACGACGTAGACCGGAGAATTCTTGCCGAACTCCAGCGCGACGGGCGGCTCACCATCACCGAACTCGCCGAGCGCGTCCGCCTCAGCGTCTCGCCCTGCCACCGTCGCCTGCGCGCCCTGGAACACTCCGGCGCGATCAGCGGCTACCGGGCACATCTCGACGCCCACGCCTTGGGCTTGACGTTCGAGGCGCTCGTCTTCGTCACCATGCGGGCCGCGGACCGCGACACCGTCGACGCCTTCGAGCAGGCGGTCGCCGCCGTCCCGCACGTCCTGCAGGCCCAGCGGCTGTTCGGTGACCCCGACTACCTGCTGCGCGTCATCGCCCGTGATCTGCCCGCCTTCCAGGAGGTCTACGACGGCCAGTTGTCCACCCTTCCCGGCGTCCAGCGCCTCAGCTCCACCCTCGTCATGAAGAGCGTCGTCGAGAACCGGCCCCTGCCCCTGTGAGCCACCAGAGCGGGGTGCGGAGGTCGGGTCAGCCCTTCGGGTATAAGGCCACTCATTCCCGGGGCGCGGGCTTGTCGTCGGTCCAGCCGATGGCCTCGTACGAGGTGGAGTGGCGGAGTTGCACCGTGCGGCCGTCCGCGAGCGTGCCCGGAGCCGTCGTCTCCTCCGCCAGCGGCAGACCGGTACGGGGATCGACCACGAACCGGATCTCCGTCATCTGGCCGGGACTCGCCTCCACCTCGTAGCTGAGCGCCTGCCCGCGGCGGCCCAGCGGATCGACCACCTCGCCGTCGGCCCGCATGCCCGGCAGGACCGCGAGCAGCCGGTACGCCCCCGCCCGCACGTCGGGGGAGACGGCCAGGCCGCGCAGGATCTGCATGCAGGCCTCGCGCAGCCGCGGTTCGAGACCGGCTGATCCGGGCTTCGCCTTGAGGCGCTTTTCCAGGTAGGCGCCTAGTTCGGCGGGATCACTGGGGATCGTCGCGAGGTCCTCCCAGGTCATCGGCTTCATCAGCAGCGTGCCTCCCGAGCCCTGCCACGCGCCCGTCAGCCGGGTGGCCTGTGGCTTGGCCGGGGTGGTCGTCACCTTCTCGTTCGAGGTGGCGTTCAGGCCGGTCGTGTCCGTCGGGTACTGCCAGCTCGACGGCGAGCCCGCCGTCCGCCAGGCGGCCTCGTCCTCCGGGGTCGCGGGTGTGACGCCGAGGTCGCGGGCGATCCGCCAGCCCTGGTCGTCGGGCCGGCGCGCCAGCCACCGCTCCTCCGACAGGCTGCGCTGGAGCACGTAGGCGCGGCCGGGTTCGATCATCATCGACCTGGTGAGCTGTCGGATCCGCCAGTAGGCGCCCTCTCCGGGCGCGGTGGCGATCGCGTCGGCGGCGGCGAGCAAGATCTGGCGGGCGGCAGGGCCGGGGATCGCGCTCTGAGAGGTTCCGGGGCGCGGCGCGTCCGGGATGACGACCACGGCGGTCACCACGAGCACAGCCCCCGCGGCCAGCGCCCCTCCGGCGAGAGCGACCGCCAGCCGGCCGCGCCGGGTCCGCCGGCCGGCGGAGCGGCGCCCTGATAGGGGTGGGACCGCAGGTGCGGTCCCGTGCCGCGCGTCGTCGTGGCGGGAGGCGACCTGGGACGGCTCGGCAGGTGGTGTGGCCTTGTGGTACAGCTCGGCGAGCAGCTTGGCGCGGCCCTTGGCGATCATGTCCGCCGTCGGGGCGGGGCCGCCGAGCAGGTCGCGTACGACGTCCTCCACGTCGTCCCACTGCTCAGGAGAACGGTCGTTCAGCTCATTCATCGGCTTGTCCTCCGATCGTGGGATTGACGCCGCCCAGGGCCGCGCGCAGCTTCTTGCGCACCCGGTTGAGCCGGGAGCCGACGGTACCGAAGGGGATGCCCAGGGTCTGGGCGATCTCCTCGTGGCTGAGACCGGCCAGCGCGACCAGGAGCAGGACGTCGCGGTCGCCGTCCGAGAGCCGCCCCAGCTCAGCGGCGAGCAACTCCCGCAGGCCCGCCGCCGTGACCCAGGCCGTCACCCGGTCCTCGTGCCCCGGGTCGGCCGTGGTCTCCGACGTCGTGGCGGCCCGGTGCAGCAGTTCCAGCCTTCGGATCTCGCTCCTGCGGTGGTGCCCGATGAGGTTGGTGACGATCCCGAAGAGCCAGGACCGCACCGTGCCCCGGCCGGGATCGAAGGTCTCTCGCTTGCGGAACGCCACGAGAAACGTCTCAGCCGCCACGTCGTCGGCGAACTGCGTGCCGATGCGCCCGGCCACGTAGCGGTAGATGTCGCCGAAATGGCGGTCGTACAGTTCGGCGAACGAGTCGGGGTACTGCCACGACCGTTCGATGAGTTCGGCGTCATCGAACAACGCCGGCATGTCAGGGGGAGCGGCCATCCGCATGGTGTCCCTTCGTCTCGGTCCACCAGTACTCCGTGAAAGTGCCGATTCGCTTTCATGGTGAGCGGGGGGGTGTCAGGCGGTGCGAGCCGCCAGCATCACCCACATACAGTTCATCGGGCCACCTCGGCGCGCTGACGCGACGAACCTCTGCTCAGCCGCATCACCGGCCTGGCCTGCGTCACCGGCACCGCCGAGTGGATCATCGATGCGGGAGACCCGCTCCGAGCAGGTTTCCTGGTCCCGTGATCACGCCGCTCGGCCGGCCGCGGCACGTGTCCGATCGGTAAGACGCTTCCGGCCGCCCTGCGCCTGAGGCGTTCTTGAGTCGTTCTGGCCGCCGTACACGCGCGCACGGAGCCTACGGTTTCTGTGTCAGGGGTCACACGCCCTGCCTCGCACCTCGGCCGATCGTCGCGAGGTGTGCCATCAGAACGTCCGTGGGGGAGCCAGTCATGCCTCAGCTCAGCGACGCCTTGCTCGACGGCAGGGTCGTCCTCGTCAGTGGTGGGACGCAGGGCTTGGGTGCGGCGATCGCCACCGCCGCAGTGCGGAACGGCGCCGACGTCGTGGTCACCGGCCGGCGAAAGGACGTCGGTGAGCGGTTCGCGACCGATCTCGCCGAGCGGTCGGGCCGGCAGGTTCGCTACGTCCAGGCCGATGCCAGTGACGTCGGCCAGGGCCAGGCCGCGGTCGCGGAGACGATCGACCGGTTCGGCCGGATCGACTGCGTGGTGAACTGCGCCGGCCTCACCACCCGCGGCACGATGCTCGACACCACGCCGGAGCTCTTCGACGAGCACATCGCCGTCAATCTGCGCGGTCCGTTCTTCCTCATGCAGGCGGCGATCAAGGACATGGTCGCCCGGGGCACAGGGGGTTCCATCGTCAACATCATCACGATGTCGTCCCACGGCGGTCAGCCGTACCTGGCGCCGTACGTCGCATCGAAGTCCGGCCTGGTCGGGCTCACGCGCAATGCCGCGTTCGCTCATCGCTGGGACCGGATCCGGATCAACGGTGTGAACATCGGGTGGACCGAGACCGAGGGCGAGGACGCCATCCAGCGCCGTTGGCACGACGCCGACGACGACTGGCTGGAGAAGGCCGCGGCGCAGCAGCCCATGGGGAAGCTGGGGCAGGTCGACGAGATCGCCGACTTCGTGATCTTCCTGCTCTCAGCCCGCAGCGGTGTGGTCACCGGATCCGTCATCGACTGGGACCAGACCATCCCCGGCACCTACGAGTAGAAGGAACGCCATGCGCATCGGACTGATCGGCGTGGGACGCATCGGCGCGTTCCACGCACAGACGCTCACGAACCTCCCGGCTGTCGACGAGATCATCATCACCGACGCCGTCCCCGACCTCGCGCGGCGAGTCGCGGAGCAGCTCGACGTCCGCGTCGCCCCGGAGCCCGCCGACGTGCTGGCCTCAGGTGTCGACGGCATCATCATCGCGTCGTCGACCGCCACGCACCCCGACTTCATCCGAGCCTGCGCTCGGGCAGGGATCCCCACCTTCTGCGAGAAACCCGTCGCCGCGCTGTCGGAGGAGGCCGTCGCGCTGCGGAACGAACTGGCCGGCAACGACACCCCGATCCAGATCGGCTTCCCACGCCGGTTCGACGCCGCCTACATGGCGGCCAGGGCAGACGTGGTCGCGGGCACCCTGGGCTACGTCCACACCGTACGCTCGACGACGCTGGACCCGGCGCCGCCGCCGGAGGCCTACATCCGCGGGTCGGGCGGCATCTTCAACGACTGCGCGATCCATGACTTCGACGCCGTCCGGTACGTCACCGGCCAGGAGGTCGTCGAGGTGTACGCCGCCGGCACCAACCAGGGCGTCGACTACATCGAGGCCGCCGGTGACGCCGAGTCCGTCACCTCCATCCTGACCATGACCGGCGGCACGCTCGCCGTCGTCTCCAACAGCCGCTCCAACGGCCGCGGCCATGACGTCCGCCTCGAAGTGCTGGGCAGCAAGGATTCCGTGGCCGCGGGCCTGGACGACCGCCTGCCGCTGCGGTCCGCCGATCCGGCGGTCGCCTTCCCGTCAGGCACACCGTGGAACTTCTTCATGGACCGCTTCGCGGACGCCTTCCGCGCCGAGCTGACCGCCTTCACCCAGGTCGTGGCCGGCACCCTGCCCTCGCCCTGCACCCTCAACGACGGCGTCGAGGCGTCGCTCATCGCCGAGGCCGCCACCCGCTCCTGGCGCGAGCACCGGCCGGTGCGCCTCGACGACGTCCGCTGACCTCCTTCAGAAAGGTAGGCGGAGCCATCCGCCGCAGGTGGACCCCAATGTCGCAACATGTCAACGTCGGTATCGTCGGCTTCGGCTGGATGGGCCAACTCCACGCCAAGGCCCTGACCCGCGTCCTGCAGCACTACCCCGACCTGGGCGCGACCCCGCGCCTGGTCGGGGTCGCGGACCCCGCCGGCGACGACCGCCTCGACTACGCCCGCAAGGTCTTCGGCGTCTCCTGGACCACCCCGGACTGGGCCGACCTCGTCAGCCGCGACGACATCGACCTGGTGTGCGTCGCAGGCCCGAACTTCACTCACCGCGACGTGGCCGTGACCGCCGCCAAGGCGGGCAAGCACATCTGGATCGAGAAGCCCGCCGGTCGCAACCTGGCCGAGACCCAGGAGATCGCCGATGCGATCGCGGCCGCCGGCGTCGCTTCCGCCGTGGGCTTCAACTACCGCAACGCCCCCGCCGTCGAAGTCGCCCGCGACCTGGTCGCCTCCGGCCGGATCGGCGAGGTCCGCCACGTCCGGATCCAGTTGCTCGGCGACTACTGCGCCCACCCCGACGGCGCCCTGACCTGGCGTTTCGTCAAGGACCAGGCCGGCACCGGCGTCATCGGCGACCTCGCCTCGCACGGCCTCGACCTCGCCCAGTACGTCGTCGGCCCGATCACCACCCTGCTCGCCGAGACGTCAACGTTCATCACCCGGCGTCCCCAGGCCATCGGCGCCTCGTCGCACTTCTCGCGCGGCGCGGACGGCCCGCTGCTGCCGGTCGAGAACGAGGACCACGTCCTCACCATGCTGCGGTTCGCCTCCGGGGCCAAGGGCTTCCTGGAGGCCAGCCGCGCCTCCGTCGGCGAGCAGAACTCCTACGGGTTCGAGGTGCACGGCAGCACCGGCTCTCTCGCCTGGGACTTCCGGCGGATGGGCGAGTTGCGGGTGTGCCTCGGCCAGGACTACCAGGGCGCGTCGTGGACCACCCACCGCGTCGGGCCGGGCGACGGCGAGGCCGGGGCGTTCCAGCCGGACACCGCGATCCCGCTCAGCTTCGACGACCTCAAGGTGATCGAGGCCCAGCGGCTGCTCGCCTCGATCGTCACCCGGACACCCGGCGGCGCGACCATCGCCGACATGGTGCTGGCCGCCCGGCTCGCCGACGCGATGCTGCGCTCGGACGCCGAGAAGCGCTGGATCACCGTCTGAACAGGAAGGCCCGCACCATGACCGACGGTCAGCTCCTCATCGCCGGCGAATGGGTTCCGAGCGTCGGCGGGCGGGTCGAGGAGATCCGCTCCCCGTACGACGGCCACGTCGTCGGACAGGCGGCCATCGCCGACACCTCCGACGTCGACAAGGCTCTGGCCGCCGCCGAGCACGGCGCGGCGGTGTGGCGCGAGACGCCCGCCCACGCCCGGCACGCCATCCTGATGCGCGCTGCCGCGCTCGTCGACGTGCGTGCCGAGGCGATCGCCGCGCTGTTGTCCGCCGAGAACGGCAAGACCATCACCGAGGCGCGCGGCGAGGTCGGCCGCGCCGCCGACATGATCGGGCTCGCCGGATACGAGGGCACCCAGCTCTACGGCCACACCCTGCCGCTGGACGCCAACCGGGGCACCGGCCTGGACAAGGTGGGCTTCACCCTGCGCCAGCCGTGCGGTGTGGTCGTCGCGATCACCCCGTTCAACTACCCCTCGCTGCTGGTGCTGCACAAGGTCGCGCCCGCACTGGCCGCCGGCAACGCCGTCGTCCTGAAGCCGGCCAGGACCACCCCGCTGACCGCGCTGGCCCTGGCCCAGGCGTTCACCGACGCCGGGCTGCCCCCAGGTGTGCTCAACGTCCTCACCGGCCCCGGCGGCCGGCTAGGTGACGCCCTCGTCTCCGACCCCAGGGTCCGCAAGATCTCCTTCACCGGCTCCACCGCGGTCGGCGAGCACATCGCACGCACCGCCGGGGTGAAGAAGCTGTCCCTCGAACTCGGCGCCTCGTGCCCGGTCGTGATCCTTCCGGACGCGGACATCGAGGCCGCGGCCAGTGCCATCGCGGCCGGCGGCTACATCAACGCCGGCCAGGTGTGCATCTCCGTCCAGCGCGTCATCGCCCACCCTCGGGTGCACGGCGACCTCATGGACGCCCTCATTCCCCTGGTCGAGGCGATCCCCTACGGCGACCCGTCCCAGGACGGCACCCGGCTGGGGACGCTGATCAGCGAGGCCGAGGCGCGGCGCGTCGAGGGCGCGCTCCGCGCGGCCGTCGACGGTGGGGCCAGGCTGCTCACCGGCGGGCAGCGCGAGGGCGCCCTCGTCACTCCGGCTGTCGTCGATGACGTCGCCCCGGCCGCCCCCCTGAACCAGGAGGAGCTCTTCGGCCCCGCGGTCGCGGTGTCCACCGCCGAGGACTGGGCCACCGCCATCGCGTACGCCAACTCCACCGCCTACGGGCTGGGCGCCGGGGTGTTCACCAAGGACGTCGGCGCCGCGGTGCGTGCCATGCGTCAGATCGACGCCGGCGTCATCCACATCAACTGGACCCCGCTGTGGCGCGCCGACCTCATGCCCTACGGCGGCCTCAAGGCCTCCGGTATCGGCAAGGAAGGCTTCCGCGCCGCCGTCGCGGAGATGACCGAGGAGAAGACCATCATCCTGCACGGCCAGCCCTGGTGACCCGCCGGTCACCTTGCCGTAAGCCGGTGCAGATCCCGTGCGTCCCAAGGAGAAGCAGCACATGACGAGCAACCGGACGCTCCGCCTCACCACGGCCCAGGCACTGGTCCTGTACCTATCCAGGCAGTACAGCGTCGCGGACGGCGAGCGCCGTCGGATGATCCCCGCCGCGCTGGGAATCTTCGGTCACGGCAACGTCGCCGGACTCGGGCAGGCGCTGGACCAGTACGCCGACGACCTGCCGTTCATCCAGGGCCGCAACGAGCAGGGCCTGGTGCACATCGCCAGCGGGTTCGCCAAGGCCTCCAGGCGACGCGCGGCGCTGGCCGTCACCGCCTCCATCGGGCCCGGCGCGCTCAACATGGTCACCGGCGCCGCCCTGGCGACCGTCAACCGGCTGCCCGTCCTGCTGCTGCCCGGCGACTCCTACGCGACCCGCCGTCAGGGACCGGTCCTGCAGCAGCTGCAACACCCGATCGAGGCCGACGCCAGCGTCAATGACGCCTTCCGCCCGGTGTCCCGGTTCTTCGACCGGATCACCCGCCCCGAGCAGCTTCTCACCGCGCTCCCGGCCGCCATGAGGGTGCTCGTGGACCCGGTCAACACCGGAGCCGCCGTCCTGTCCCTGCCGCAGGACATCCAGTCGCACGCCTACGACTTCCCGCTGGAGTTCTTCGCCGAGCGCGACTGGGCCATCCGCAGGCCGGTCCCCGAGCAGGACGAGATCGCCGTCCTCGCCGAACTGTTCGCGACGGCCTCCCGGCCGCTCATCATCGCCGGCGGCGGTGTCGTCTACGCAGGCGCCGGCACCGAGCTCGAGCGGCTCGCCGACGCCGTCGGCATCCCGGTCGCCGAGACCTTCGCCGGAAAGGGCGCCGTCCACGCCGACGCCTGGTGGCAACTAGGGGGCATCGGCCTCGAGGGCAACCCCGCGACCAACGAGGTGGCCCGCGCCGCCGACCTCGTGCTCACCGTCGGGTCCCGGCTGACCGACTTCGCCACCGCCTCCCACTCGCTGTTCACCACCGCCGACGTGCGGTTCGCCAGCATCAACGTCGATCCGCGTGACGGCGACCGGCTCGGCGCCACCTCAGTCCTCGGCGACGCCAAGCTCGCCCTACGAGCCCTGGCCGACGCCCTCGTGGCCGCCGGGGTCACGACCGGCACCGCCTGGCGAGACACCGTGACCACCGCCAAGGCAGGCTGGCTGCCCGTACGTGCGGCGGCCCTGGACGCCGACACCCCCGCCGACATGAACGCGCTGCGCGCACAGTCCACCGACACCATCCCGGACACCGATGCCGTTCTCACCCAAGGCCAGCTCATCGGGCTGCTTCAGGAGCACGCCCATCAGGGCGACACCATCGTGGCCGCCGCGGGCGGGCCGCCCGGTGACCTGCTGAAGGTCTGGGACGCCACCGACGGACGCACCTGCCACCTCGAGTTCGGGTTCTCCTGCATGGGCTACGAGATCCCGGCCGCGATCGGCACCCGGCTCGCCGACGCCGACCCAGGGCACCGCGTCACCGCCTTCATCGGTGACGGCACGTTCCTCATGGCACCCACCGAGCTCGCCACGGCCGCCCAGGAGGGCCTGGCCATCACCGTGGTGGTCCCCGAGAACCACGGCTACCAGGTCATTCACCGGCTGCAGATGTTCACGACGGGCCGCGAGTTCGGCAACGAGTTCCGCTACCGCACGGAGCCGCTCACTCTTGAGGCAGGCAAGGACGCCGCCCTGACCGGCGACTACCTCCAGGTCGACCTCGTTCGGGTCGCCGCCGGTCTGGGCGCCCGGGCCCTGCGGGCGACGACCGCCGACGAGATCCGGCGGGCGCTCCAGGAGACCCGGTCGGAGACCCGTCCGGTCGTCATCGTCGTCCCGGTGATCCCGCATGCCGACCTTCCGTCGGCGGGTTGCTGGTGGGACGTCGCGCCCGCCGAGGTGTCCGAGTCCGGCACGGTCCGCGCCGCCCGAAGCCGGTACGAGGCCGGCCTGGCCACCCAGCGGTGGCACGGATGACCCACAACCCGTACGCCCTGGACCGCGGCGACCTGCGACGGCGGCTCGCCCACGGCGCCGTCACCTACGGCACCTTCCTCGGCGCCGCCACACCGGTCACCGCCGAAGTGTGCGCGGCGGCCGGCGTCGACTGGGTCCTGCTCGATCTCGAGCACGGCGCCGGCGGCGAGGAGCAGGCCTGTGACGTCATCGCCGCCGCCGCGTCGTACTCGGTGCCGACGGTCGTCCGAGTGGAGTCCACCGAGCGCATCCGCGCCGGCCGCCTGCTCGACCTGGGCGCGGCCGGGATCATGTTCCCCCGGGTCGACACCGCCGACGAGGCCGCCGCCTGCGTGCGGCACCTGCGCTACCCGCCGGCAGGGGACAGGGGAGTGGCCACCTACAACCGCATGTGCCGGTACGGGCTGGACCCGGCCGCCCTCGACCGCTCGGACGGCGATGTCCTCGGCGTGGTCCAGATCGAGACCCTCCCGGCCCTGGACGCCGTCGAGGACATCGCGGCCCTCGACGGCGTCGACGTCCTGTTCGTCGGCCCCCGCGACCTCAGCCACGCCCTCGACGTCCCCGGCCAGACCCAGGCCCCGGCGTACGTCGCCGCCCTCGACCGGGTCCTCGCCGCGGCCAGAGGGAACGGCAAGGCCGCCGGACAGCTCGTACCGGACGGCGCCGCGGCAGCCGGACTGGCCGCGGCAGGCTGGCAGTTCCTCGCCATCGGCTCCGACACGACCCTGCTCGCCGGCGCCATCGCCGCCGAGCTGCGCAAGGCCGGTGAGACGCCGTGAAGACCGCCGTCAGCGCCGGCGCCACCCGCGCCACGTTCGCCGCCGCCGCACAGGGTGTCGCGGACGTCCTCGCGGGCCGACGACCAGCCGCTCTCGCCAACCCCATGCCCACACAGGAGGAACAATGACCGGCACCGTCCACCGCATCGCAGGCGCTCCCATCAGCTGGGGTGTCTGCGAGGTCCCCGGCTGGGGCTACCAGCTACCCGCCGACCAGGTCCTCAGCCAGATGAGCGAGATCGGCCTGTCGGCCACCGAGCTCGGCCCGGACGGCTTCCTGCCGGCCGACCCCGATGAGCTCGCCAAGACCCTCGCGGCGCACGACCTGCACGCCGTCGGCGGCTTCACCCCGTTCGTCCTTCATCGCGATGACATCGACCCCATGATCGAGCTCGACCGGCTCCTGCCCGGCTTCGAAGCCGCGAGGGCCGGCGTCATGGTCCTGTCCGCCGACTCCGGCCAGAGCGGCTACGACGCGCGGCCCGACCTGGACGAGGCGGGCTGGCAGCGGTTGCTGCACAACCTCGACCGGGTCGCCGCCCACGCCGCCGAGCACGGCATCCGCGCCGTGCTCCACCCGCACGTCGGCACCATGGTCGAGACCGGACCGGAGGTGCGGCGGGTCCTCGACGGCTCGGCCGTCTCCCTGTGCCTGGACACCGGCCACCTGCTCATCGGCGGCACCGACCCGGCCGTCCTGGCCGGCCAGGTGCCCGACCGGATCGCGCACACCCACTTCAAGGACGTCGACCTGACGTACGCCCGCAAGGTCCAGGCGGGCCTCCTCACCTACACCGAGGCGGTCCGAGAGGGCATGTACCGGCCGCTGGGCACGGGTGACGTCGACGTCGCCGCCATCGTCGGGCACCTGCGCGGCAACGGCTACGACGGCTGGTACGTCCTCGAACAGGACACCATCCTCACCGAGCCGCCCGCCGGCGAGGGCCCGGTCGCGGACGTCAGGACCAGCGTGGACTACCTGCGGAGCCTGCTCGCCGAGTGAGGGACAACCTGTCTCCAGGGCCGTCAGAGCTCGGCGTCGCCGTAGATCGACGCCGGCTCGTTGAACGGGGTGACGACCTGCACCTGGGACGGAATGCTCACCGGCTGGCCCGGCAGGACCCCGCGCGCCTGTAGCAGCAGGCGACAGGCGCGCCGCATGTCCGCCCTCAGGTCATGGTGCAGAACGGCGGAGATCTTCCGTGTGCGCAGCAGCGCCCGGTTGTCGTTGTCGAGGTCATGCGCGACGAAGACCCTCGGGGTCATCGCGACCTCTTCGAACGCCTTGAGTATGGCGACGTTCCCCCCGCCCGCGGAGTAGACCGCGTTGATCGACGGGTGCAGCGCCAACGCACCACGGACCGCCACGAGGATCGTCGGGTCCAGGCCGTCGGTGTCCTTCACCTCGTGCACCGCCCGGCGGGGGGCGAGCTCGGCCAGCGTGCGCCGGAAGCCGATGTCCCGCTCTTCCTCGCCGCGGAACGACGAGTGGCTGACGGTCACCAGGACGGCTCCGGAGCGCCCTGCCCACTGTGTGATGAGATACGCGGCCGTCGCTCCGGCGGCCACGTTGTCCATGCCCACGTAGGCCGCCCGCTGACTGTCCGGAACGTCGGTCGTGTACGTCACGGTCGGGATGCCGCGGTCAGCCAGCCGCCGCACCGCCTCGACCACCAGAGGATGGTTGGGCGCCTTGAGGATGACCCCGTGCGCCCCCCTGCAGCCCACCGCGTCGAGCAGCGCCGCCGCGGCGGCCGCGTCGCTGTGCTCGGTCAGATGCGACCGGGCCCGGAGTACCGCCGGTCGCAACGACCGTAGTGCGGCCTCCAGTGCGTCCCGGGAGGCGATGGCGAAACGCTCCGGCGTCTGCATCACCAAGTCCACGATGAATGTGCGCCCCGACAGATGCACCTGCTCCCGCTGCCGCTCCAGCTCGTCGATCGCCTGGGTCACCTGTGCGACCGTCTCCGGCCGGACCCCCTCGCGGCCGTGCAGCACCCGATCCACCGTCGCCCGGCTCAACCCGGCCTGAGCTGCGATGTCGACCACCCGGTGCTCGCGACGAGCGCCCATCCGTCTTCCCCCATGTGTCCACGCCGACGTCCCGGGCTCTGAGGCGTTCTTGAGGCACTTCACCAAGTTCGGGAGCCGAATATGCGTACTAGTGTGACACGCGTCACTCCCCCTCTCGGGGGTAGGGCAGCACAGGGGACGCCGCCCGGCCAGTCCGCTGTGCCAGACGTTCCTCAGCACGTCGAATCCATAGGCAATCACCGGTCCCGGGCCACCATTTGGGCCGCCGCCGTCCACCACATGTCATTCATCCGGTCACCGCGTCGAGGCGGTGATGTCCGAAAGGCAGCCGATCATGATTCGCTCCAAGCCTGCCGCCGGCGCGGTCCTCGCGCTCGCCGCGGCACTGGCCCTGACGGCCTGCTCATCGTCGGGTGGCAAGCAGGAGACGTCGCCCACGAGCGGCGGTGGCACCGCCGCGGCATCCACCCCGAAGATGACCATCGCCATGATCACCCACGCGGCACCGGGCGACACCTTCTGGGACATCATTCGCAAGGGAGCCGAGGCCGCCGCGGCCAAGGACAACGCCGAGCTCCAGTACTCCTCCGACCCGGACGCGGCCAAGCAGGCGCAGCTCATCCAGGCCGCGATCGACAAGAAGGTCGACGGCATCGCGGTGACCGACCCGAACACGCCGGCACTCGGCGACACCATCAAGAAGGCGATCGCGGCGGGGATCCCGGTGACGATGTTCAACGCCGGCGGCGCGGACGCGATCGGCCTCGGCGCGCTGGGCTACTTCGGCCAGGGCGAGAAGGACGCCGGCGTCGCGGTGGGCAAGAAGGCCGCGGCCGACGGCGCCAAGAACATCCTGTGCGTGAACCAGACCCAGGGGCAGCAGCAGCTCGTCGACCGCTGCGACGGGGTCAAGGAGGGGGCGGCCGGCGCCAAGGTCACCCAGATCTACGTCAACGGCACGGACGACTCGGCCGTGACGACGACCATCCAGGCGAAGCTGACGCAGGACACGGGCATCGACTTCGTCGTCACCCTCGGCGCACCGATCGCCCTCGACGCGGTGAAGTCCGTCAAGGGTGCCGGCAGCTCGGCGAAGATCGGGACCTTCGACACGAACAAGGAGCTCGTCGCCGCCATCCAGAACGGTTCCATCCAGTGGGCGGTCGACCAGCAGCCCTACATGCAGGGCTATCTCGCGGTCGACGGGATCTGGTGGTACCGGACGAACGGCAACACCCTCGGAGGCGGCCAGAACGTGGCCACCGGGCCGGCCTTCATCGACAAGAGCAACATCGAGGCCGTGGCCAAGTACGCCGCCAACGGCACTCGATGATCAGGAGAGTGATCTGAGATGACGATCGTCATGGGCACACCCACTGACGACCGCGTCGCAACCCGGTCCAGGGCGGCCATGTTGCTCGGACGTCCGGAGGTGGGGGCGCTCATCGGCGCCGGCGCCGTCGCCGTGCTCTTCTTCGCGGTGGCGCCGGCCTTCCGTCACGCCGCCAACATCGGGACGATCCTGTACGGCTCCTCGACGATCGGCATCATGGCCGTCGCCGTGGCGCTGCTCATGATCGGCGGGGAGTTCGACCTGTCGGCCGGTGTGGCCGTGACGTCGTCCGGTCTCGCCGCCGCGCACACCGCGTGGTACCTCGGTCTGAACGTCTGGGTCGGCGTCCTGTTCGCCCTGGTGTTCTCGCTCGGCATCGGAGCCTTCAACGGGTGGCTGCTGCACCGTACCGGCCTGCCGAGCTTCCTGGTCACCCTGGGCTCGTTCTTCGTGCTCCAGGGGGTCAACCTCGCGATGACCCGGGTCATCGCCGGCGGCGTCTCGTCGAACTCGCTCAACGACATGGACGGATTCGACAGCGCCAAGGCGGTGTTCGCCTCCGGCTTCAACATCGGTCCGGTCGCCATCCAGATCCCAGTGGTCTACTGGGTGGTCCTCACGGCGATCGCCTCCGTGCTGCTGCTGCGCACCCGGTACGGCAACTGGATCTTCTCGGCCGGGGGTGACCCGGCGGCCGCCCGCGCCGTCGGGGTCCCGGTCAAGGCCACGAAGATCGGCCTGTTCATGGGGGTGGGCTTCTGCGCCTGGCTGGTGGGCATGCACAACCTGTTCATGTACAACAACGTGCAGTCCGGCCAGGGCGTCGGCAACGAGTTCATCTACATCATCGCGGCCGTCATCGGCGGCTGCCTGCTCACAGGGGGCTACGGCTCCGTCGTCGGGGCCTCGGTCGGCGCCCTCATCTTCGGCATGACGCAGCTCGGCATCTCCTACGCCGGCTGGGACCCCGACTGGTTCAAGACCTTCCTCGGGATCATGCTCATCGGCGCCACGTTGGTGAACCTCTACGTGAAGAAGAAGGCTGATGCCCGATGACGGAGCGGAGTGAGACACCTCTGCAGGACGGCCCGGTCCTGAAGCTCGACAACATCGGCATGCACTATGGCAACATCCATGCGCTGCGCGGGGTCAACATCACCGTCAGGCAGGGCGAGGTGACCTGCGTCCTCGGTGACAACGGCGCCGGCAAGTCCACCCTCATCAAGATCGTCGCAGGTCTGCACGACCACACCGAGGGCAACATGTCGCTGCGCGGCATCATCCGTCGCTTCGGCTCCCCGCGCATCGCCCAGGCCTGCGGCATCGCGACGGTCTACCAGGACCTCGCGCTGGCGCCGCTGATGTCGGTGTGGCGGAACTTCTTCCTGGCCAACGAGATCCGCAAAGGGCCCTTCCTCGACATCCCCGCGATGAAGCGGATCTGCCAGGAGGAGCTCACCAAGATGGGGATCGTCATCCCCGACCTCGAACGCTCGGTCGGCAGCCTGTCCGGCGGCCAGCGCCAGGTGATCGCGATCGCGCGGGCGATCTACTTCGGCGCCAGCGTCATCATCCTCGACGAACCCACCGCCGCGCTCGGCGTCAAACAGTCCGGCGTCGTCCTGAAGTACATCGCCAAGGCGCGCGACGCCGGCCTCGGGGTCATCTTCATCACCCACAACCCCCACCATGCCTACCTCGTCGGCAATCACTTCATCATCCTCAAACTCGGCCACGTCGTCCTGGACGCCCACCGCGACGAACTCACCCTCGAACAACTCACCGCCGAGATGGCCGGCGGCCAGGAACTCACCGAACTCAGCCACGAACTGCGCGGCGTCCAACCCGGCAAGGTCGTCCCCCCGCACACCGTCGAGCACGGAGGCGTCCCCGCCCCCGACAGCACCCCGGCAGGCGAGGCGTGAGCATGGAGGACCACGAGCTACGGGTCGGCATCATCGGCGTCGGCCTGATGGGCACCGACCATGCCCACCGGATCGCCCGGCTGGTGGCGAACGCCCGCCTGGTGGCGGTCTCGGACCCCGACACCGCCCGGGCGCGGGCGGTCGCGGGGCAGTACGACGGAGTGCGGGTGATCAGTGACGCCCTCGACCTCGTCGCCGACGACGAGGTGGACGCCGTCGTCATCGCGTCGCCGGGGTCGGTCCACGAGGAGCAGGTCCTGGCCTGCCTCGAGGCCGGCAAACACACCCTGTGCGAGAAGCCGCTGACGATGGACAGCGCCTCGTCGCTGCGCCTGGTCCGCGCCGAGCGCGACCGTGGCCGGCCGCTGGTCCAGCTCGGGTTCATGCGCCGCTTCGACCCCGAGTACGCCCGGATGAAGGAACTGCTCTCCTCGGGACGGCTCGGGCGGACGCTGCTCGTGCACAACACCCACCGCAACAAGGACGTCCCGGACTCGTTCCGCTCGGAGATGATCGTCCGTGACAGCCTCGTGCACGAGGTCGACGTCGCGCGCTTCGTCTTCGACGAGGAGATCGAGGAGATCACCGTCCTGTCTCCCGCACCGTCCGGCCACTCACCCGAGGGAGTCGTCGATCCCCAGGTCGCCATCTTCCGGATGGCGGGCGGCGGCATCGTCACCAACGAGGTGTTCGTGCGCAGCCAGGTCGGCTACGAGGTCCGCTGCGAGGTCGTCTGCGAGCGCGGAACGGTCATCGCCGGTCGCCCTTGGGACGGCCTTTACTCGACGGCCGCAGGGGAGGCCGCCGGCTCATGGGGCGGCACCGTCCCCGCGGACTTCCGGGCCCGCTTCGCGCGCGCCTACGATCTGGAGATCCAGGCCTGGGTCGACGCCAGCCGCCGTGGCGAGGTCGTCGGACCCACCACGTGGGACGGCTACGCCGCGACCGCGGTCTGCGAAGCGGGGCTGAAGTCCTTGGCCACCGGTGCCCCCGTGCCCGTCAACTACGCCTGAGGAGACCACCGGCTATGTCCCCCCTGGAAGAACCACTCCGCATCGGCGTCCTGGGGGCGGCGAGGATCTCCGCCCTGTCCATCGTGGCGCCGGCCGCCGCGAGCGGGCACCGGCTGGTGGCGGTGGCGGCGAGGGACCGGCGCCGCGCCGAGGCGTTCGCCCAGGAGCACGGGGTCGAGCGCGTCGTCGGCGGCTACGCCGACCTGGTCGCCGACCCCGAGGTCGAGGTGGTCTACAACCCGTTGCCCAACGGCCTCCACGGACCCTGGAACAGCCGGGCTCTGCAGGCGGGCAAGCACGTCCTCAGCGAGAAGCCGTCCGCCAGTAACGCCGAGGAGGCGGCCGCGGTCGGCGATGCGGTCCGGAAGGCCGGCACCACGTTCATGGAGGCGTTCCACTACCTGTTCCACCCCGTGACCCGGCGCCTGCTCTCCATCGCGGAGTCCGGAGAACTCGGCCGGATCGAGCACGTCGCCACCATGATGGCCATCCCCCCGCCGTCGGAGGCCGACCCGCGCTGGTCCCTCGCGCTCGCCGGCGGCGCGATGATGGACCTCGGCTGCTACGGCCTGCACGCTCAACGCATGATCGGGAGACTCGCCGGCGGCCCTCCTGAGCTCGTGTCGGCCCAGGCCGGCCTACGCCGGGATCTGACGGACGTCGACGAGTGGCTGGACGCGGAGCTCGCCTTCCCCAGTGGAGCCACCGGGTCCGCGCGTTGCCACATGGCATACGGGGAGGTGGAGATGACGTTCCGCGTCGTGGGGACGGAGGGCGAAGCCGTGGCGCACAACTTCGTCCTGCCGCACGTGGACGACCGGCTCAGCGTCACCACACGCTCCGGCTCACGCGTCGAGACGCTCGGCAGGCGGTCGTCGTACACCTACCAGTTGGAGGCGTTCGCCTCCGCGGTCCGCGGGGGCACGCCTCTTCCGATCGACTCGCACGACGCCGTGTCGAACATGCGGCTCATCGACGCCTGCTACCAGGCCGCGGGCATGCCGCCCAGACCAGCGAACCCATCATGAAGGAGCCGTAGGCAGACCGTTCCGCTGGGCGTTCACCAGGACCTCCCCGGCTTCCGTACGGTCATAGAACACCGAGCGCCCGGCCCGTCGGCGGCGGATCAGCCGGCAGTCGAGCAGGACCTTGAGGTGGCGGCCCACGGAGCCCAGGCCCTGGCCGGTCAGTGCCACGAGCTGCGTCGTGCTCTTCGGGGTGTCGAGCAGCATGAGGGCGTTGGCCCGCGCGGGCCCGAGCAGCCTGCCCAGCGCCTCGGGCACCGGCGCGCGGCCGGCGTCGGCCAGCGCGCCCGAGCACGGGTAGACCACGGCGTGCCGGTGCGCCGCGTCCCACGAGACCCACGTCTGGCTCGGTGTGACGGGGACGAACATCAGCCGCGCCCCGGAGAGCTCTCGCGGCGGGTAGTCATGTGTGCTGACCTGCAGCCGGCTCTCGCCGAGCCAGCGCATGCCAGGGCGCATGTCGTCGAGGGTCGCCGCCCAGCCGCCCTGGCTCAGCCGTGCGGTGCGGGCGATGACGTCGGCCTCGATGATCCGGCGGCGGCGTGGCCAGTAGGGGAGCACCGTTTCCCGCCACACCCATTCCAGCAGGTCGGCGGTGCGTTCCGGCAGGTCGCCGCGGTGGAGCCGGGCGGGAAGCGGACCGCCGAGCGACACGGTCAGGTCGGCGCGGGCGGCCTGGGGCGGGGTCTCGCGGATGCGCGCCACCTCCTGCTCGAAGGCGGGTTCGGTGTCGTCGAAGGGGGTGGGGGTGAGGAAGTCGGCGTTCCAGGTGCGGCCCAGGGCGGCCCGGATGAGCAGCGCGGTGATCGGGTCGCGGGCCTGCCGTTCGCGGTAGGCGGGCAGGTGGGTGCCGAGCCATGCGCGTTCGCCCGGATGCGCGGCCGTGCCTCGTTCGAGGGTCTTCAGGCTCGCCGTGGCCTCGGCCAAAGGCGAGACGACGAACCGGCTGTCCGCGAGTGTGTCCGCGTTGACCTGCCACCAGCCCATGGTTTCGCCTCCCCGCGAAACATTAACGCCCTGGTGGCAGGGCCACTGACACTTTCGGCCATGCGCACCTATCGCGATCTTTTCCGGACGCCGGAGTTCACACCGCTCTTCCTGGCGTGCGCCGGGCAGGTGGCCGGCCACACGGTGAGCGGGCTGGCCCTGGGCACGCTGGTCTACTCGGCGACCGGGTCGCCGCTGCTGTCGGCTCTGGCCATGTTCGGTCCCGCCCTCGTGCAGGTGATCGGGGCGGCCACGCTGCTGTCGGCGGCCGACCGGTTACCGCCGCGTGCCGCGCTGACGGGCCTGATGCTGGTCTTCGCCCTGGCCACCGCCGCGCAGGCCGTTCCGGGGCTGGCGGTGTGGGCGGTCTTCGCCGTACTGCTGGTGCAGGGGTTGATCACCTCGCTGGGCGGGGGAGTGCGTTACGGGCTGCTCAACGAGATCCTCACGCGGGAGGGGTACCTGCTCGGCCGCTCGATGCTCAACATGTCCGACGGCTTCGTGCAGATCTGCGGGTTCGCGACCGGCGGCGTGCTCATCGCCGTCCTGTCGCCGCGCGGTGCGCTCCTGACCGGAGCGGCCCTGTACCTCGCCGCCGCGGCCGTCGCCCGCTTCGGCCTCAGCCGCCGGGCGCCGCGGGCCGCCGGGCGGCCGTCGGTCGCCGAGACCTGGCGGGACAACGCCCGGCTGTGGTCGGCCAGACCTCGCCGGTACGTCTACCTCGCCCTCTGGGTGCCCAACGGGTTGATCGTCGGCTGCGAGTCGCTTTTCGTGCCGTACGCGCCCGGGCAGGCGGGGCTGCTCTTCGCCTGTGCGGCGCTCGGGATGCTGGCCGGTGACGTCGTGACCGGCCGGTTCGTGTCACCGCTGTGGAGGGAGCGGCTCAGGGTGCCGCTGTGCCTGCTGCTCGCCACACCGTACGTGATCTTCGTGCTGCACCCGGCGCTGCCCGTCGCGGTGGCGGCCGTCGCGCTCGCCTCGGCCGGATACTCGGCGAGCCTGGTGCTCCAGGAGCGCCTGATGTCGCTGACGCCGGACGAGCTGAGCGGGCACGCCCTGGGGCTGCACTCCTCAGGGATGCTGACCATGCAGGGGGTGGGCGCCGCGCTCGCGGGTGCCGTCGCGCAGCTGACCTCGCCCGCGACGGCGATAGCGGTGCTGGCGGTGGCCTCGGTCGCGGTCACCCTGACCCTGGCACCCGGGCTGCGGGACCCTGTCCCCGCGTGACGTTGATACCAGGCGGATACACGGTTGAGCGTCCGGCGATGCCCGGCGCATACAGAGCTGCGGAAAAAGGGCTCCAGAGTGGCCACGGCGTGCTCAAGAGCGGCGTGATCCCACCGAGAAGGAGTCTTTGATGCGTGTGTTGATGTGCGGTCTGCTCGGCCTGGCGGTGCTGACCGGCTGCGGAGGAGCCCCGACCCCCGCGGCCGGTGACGGCGGTGCCACGGTGGACAAGCTCCGCGAACGGGAGACCGTCATCGCCACCTGCATGAAGCAGAAGGGCTTCTCCTACACTCCCTCGGTCAGCCTCCCCAAGAAGTCCGACGCGAACCCCGCCGACTACGCGGCGATGAAAGCGGACCGCGGTAAGAACGGCTTCGGCGTCTTCTCCGCCGTCGTCTATCCGAAGCCGCCGGAAACGCAGGCGCCAGATCCCAACCAGGCGACGATCGACAGCCTCTCCGGCGCCAAGCGGGATGCCTACCTCAAGACGCTGAACGAGTGCCGGGTCACCGCCCTCCGGCAGGTGAACGGCCTGAAGGTCACCTCGGTCGCCGACTATCAGGACCAGATGAGCACAGAGATCGAGAACATCGACAAGACCCTCGACGGCGACCCCGAGCTCCTGGAGCTCGCCGCGCCGTTCGCCGAGTGCCTGAAGTCCAAGGGCGAGCGGGTGACCTCCGAGAAGCCGGTCGCGCTGGACGCCCGCGGCGTGACGCTGTGGAGCGAGCAGTCCGACCGGCTCGGCAAGGCGGGCCCTGTCACGGCGGCGGTGGCCAGGCCGTACCTCGCCAGGGAGATCAAGTCGGCGCTGGTCGACCTGGAGTGCGGCAAGGACTTCTACGCCGCCTTCATCCCCCTGCGGAAGCGGCTCACCAACGAGGCCAGGGTGAAGTACGGGTTCCAAGAGCGGTGATGCGTACCCCTCGTGGCAAGCTGCTGCTCGTGTCGGCCGTGGTCCTGGTGGTCGCGGGGACCGGCTGGGGAGTGGGCACCCTGCTGCGTTCCCCGGCGGACGAGGCGGCGGCGCGCAAGCCGCCCCGACCATCGCTGGTCACCGCCCCGGTCGAGCGGCGCGAGCTGGTCGCCACCGTGGTGGTCAGCGGCACGCTGGAGTACGGCTCGCCGTACCCGGTGTCGCTGGCCGGGGTGGTGGGCGGCGGCGAGACCGCTCAGCGCGCCACCCGCGCCCCCCGGCGGGGCACCCTCGCGGAGGGCGCGGTGATGATGGAGGTGAACGGGCGCCCGGTGTTCGTCTTCGCCGGCACGGTGCCGATGCACCGCGGCATCGTCTCCGGCGCCAAGGGAGCCGATGTCCGGCAGTTGCAGAAGGCGCTGCGCAGGCTCGGCCACCACGCGCCCGCGACCGGCGTGTTCGACCAGGCGACCAGCGCCGCGGTGTCGCGCTTCTACGCCAAGCGGGGCTACCAGGCGCAGCGACCCACCCTGGAACTGCGGCAGCAGCGCGACGAGTTGCGCCGGGCCGTACGGACCGCGCAGGAAGTGCTCGCGACCGAGCGTCAGGCCCTTGACCAGGGCAAGGATGTGCTCCCGCTGAAGGTCAAGCTCGCCGACGCCCGGCAGGATCTGAAGGAGGCCGAACAGGCGCTGAAGAGCGCACGGGCACAGGAGCACACCACCGAGGACGAGGCCAAGGCCGAGGCCGCCGAGAGCGCCGTACGGGCGGCCGAGGAGAAACTGCTGGCAGCCCAGCAGGAGCTCGCCCAGGCCACCGCGACGCCCGCCCCGGCAGCGCCCACCCCCATGTCCAGCCCCGTGTCCAGCCCCAGCCCCACCGCGGCTCCCACGGCCGGGCCGCTGCCCGACACCCGCCTGCTCGAGCTCCGGGTCGCCAACGCCAGAGCGGATCTGGCCGCCGCCAGGTCGGCGCTGGACCGCGTACAGGAGGAAATCCGGACCACGCGGGCGAAGCGGCTGACCGAGCTGGGGAAGAGCGTCCGGGTGGCGCGCGAGGCCGCCGTCACCGCCGAGCAGGCGCTCCGGCAGGCCAGGCAGCTCTCGCCGGTCAAGCTGAAGGTGGCCAACGCCGAGCGTGACCTGGCCGCGGCGCGGGCGCTGCTGGCCGAGTTCTCCCGGACCTACGGCATCACCGTCCCGCCGGGGGAGGTCGTCTTCCTGCCCAAGCTGCCCGCCCGCCTGCACAAGCCGACCGTCAAGGCGGGCGAGCTGGTGGACAAGTCGATCGCCACGGTGACCAGCTCCACCTTCGTGGTCTTGGGCTCGGTGGACGTGGCCGAGGCCGAGCGGGTGAAGGCGGGTCTGAACGCGAGCATCGAAACCGAGGCCGGCAGGACCGTCACCGGCACGGTGACCTCCCTCGGCGGGCGCGACGCGAAGGGCGCCGTGCCGGTGACGATCACCCCTGCCTCGATGAACGGCCTCAGGAAGCTGGCCGGCGCGCCCGTCACGGTTCGCGTGACCATCGGCGCCACCGGCCGGGAGGTGCTCGTGGTCCCCGCCGCGGCGGTCGTCACCGCCGTGGACGGCAAGGCCCGGGTGCAGGTGGAGTTCGCGCCCGACCGGACGAAGGAGGTCGAGGTGCGCACCGGCCTGTCCGCCGACGGGGCCGTGGAGGTGACCGGCGACCTCAAGCCGGGCGACCAGGTGGTGATCAACAGTGCCTGAGCCGGTCATCGTGCTCGACGACCTGACCAAGGAGTTCCCCGCCGATCCTCCCGTCAGAGCACTCTCCGCCATCAACCTGAGAGTTGAAAAATCGGACTACGTGGCCATTGTCGGCCCGTCGGGGTCGGGGAAGTCCACCCTGCTCAACACGCTCGGTCTGCTCGACCGGCCGACCAGCGGCAGCTACCGGCTCGACGGCATCGAGACCGTCCGCCTGAAGGACGGCGTACGGACCACCATCCGGGGCAGCCGGATCGGCTTCGTCTTCCAGTCCTTCCACCTGTTGCCGCACCGAAGCGTGCTGGAGAACGTCATGCTGGCCGAGGTCTACGGCGCGGCACCGCGCGCGGGGCGGCGCGAGCGCGCGATGCGGGCTCTGGAGCGGGTACGGCTGTCACACCGGGTGGGCTTCCTGCCCGGAAAGCTGTCCGGCGGTGAGCGGCAGCGCGCCGCCATCGCCCGCGCGCTCATGGGCGAACCGTCACTGCTGCTGTGCGACGAACCCACCGGCAACCTCGACAGCAAGAACACCGGCGCCGTGCTCGACCTGTTCGACGACCTGCGCGCCCAGGGGATGACCATAGTGGTCATCACTCACGAGAGCGACGTGAGCGACCGGGCCGGGCGCCGGCTCCGCATCACCGACGGCGTCCTCACAGAGGAGTAGACGTGCACCCTCGCGACCTGCTGAACGAGGCCGTGGCGGGTCTGCTGGCCCGCCCGGTGCGCTCGGCGCTGACCACGCTGGGCACCGTGCTGGGCATCACCACGCTCGTGGTCACCCTGGGCATCGCCGCGACTGCGGGCAACCAGATCGTCGGCCGCTTCGACGAACTCACCGCCACCTCCATCACGATCGACGTCCCGGACAACCCGTTCCCCCTGGTCGACTGGGCCGACATCAGCCGGGTGACCCGGCTGCGCGGGGTGGTCTCCGCCGCCGCGCTGGCCGAGTCGGAACAGAGCGCCAACCTCAGCGTCCGCTCCAACGACATCGTGGACCCGACCCGGATCACCACCCAGACCCTGACCGTGCTCTCCAGCAGCCCCGGCCTGCCCGCCGCGGTCAAAGGCAGGATGATCGAGGGCCGCTACTTCGACGCCGGGCACATCGCCCGCGGGGACAAGGTCGTCGTGCTGGGCCGGCACGCGGCCGAACTGCTGGGCATCACCCGGCTGACCCGGGCCCCCGCCGTCTTCATCGGCACCCAGGCGTACACCGTCATCGGCGTGCTCGGCGACCTGAAGCGCGAAAAGAGCCTCGCGAGCGCGGTCATGCTGCCACCGGCCGTCGGCGAGCGCTACGGCCTGGGCACCGTGACCCGGGTCCTGGTCAACACCGGCCTCGGCGCCGCCGAACTGATCGCCAAGCAGGCGCCGGCCGCGCTCAGCCCCGGCAACGAGGCCCTCCTCCAGGTCAGCTCGCCACCCAGCCCCACCAGAGCACGCGATGCGGTGGAAGGCGACGTCAACGCCCTCTTCCTGATCCTCGGGCTGGTCTCCCTGGTCGTCGGCGCGGTCGGCATCGCCAACGTCACGCTGGTGACCGTCATGGAGCGCATCGCCGAGATCGGCCTGCGCCGCGCCCTGGGCGCCGCCCGCCGCCACATCGCCGCGCAGTTCCTGCTGGAATCCACCCTCACCGGGCTGACCGGCGGCATCATCGGCGCTTCCGGGGGGATCGTGGTGATCGTCGCGGTCTGCGCCGTCAAACAATGGACCCCGGTCATGGATGTACGGCTGGCCGTCATGGCGCCGGCCGCCGGTGCCGTCGTCGGACTGCTCGCGGGCCTGCACCCGGCGCTGAGGGCCGCTCACATGGAGCCGGTCAATGCACTTCGCTAGATATGGTGCACTTTCATGACATCCCTGCTGCTCGTCGAGGACGACGCGGTGATCCGCGCGTCGGTGGGCCTGGCTCTGGAGCGTTACGGCTATCGGATGACCACCGCCGCTGACGGGCTGGCCGGACTGGAGGCCGCTCAGGCGGGTGATCACGACCTGCTGCTGCTGGATGTGATGCTGCCGGGCCTGGACGGCATCAGCGTGTGCCGCAAGATCAGGGAGACCAGTCAGGTGCCGATCCTCATGCTGTCGGCCCGCGGTGACGGCCTGGACATCGTCGCGGGGCTGGAGGGCGGCGCCGACGACTACGTGGTCAAACCGGTCGACCTGCCGGTGCTGGTGGCCAGGATCCGCTCGCTGCTGCGCAGAGCCACCTTCGCCGAAACCACAGCCGTGAGTGGGGTGCTCACCTTCGGCGAGCTGAGCATCGACACCGGCGCGCTGGAGGTACGGCGGGCCGGGCGACGCGTCGAGCTGAGCCCGACCGAGCTGCGGCTGCTGCTGGAGTTCGCCGCCCATCCCGGCATCGTGCTGGAACGCGCGACGCTGCTGCGCACCGTGTGGGACTACGGATGGGACGGCGACAGCCGCGTGGTCGACCTGTGCGTGCAGCGCCTGCGCAAGAAGATCGGCGCCGAGCGCATCGAGACGGTCCGCGGGTTCGGCTACAAGCTGAGCGTCAGATGAATCCGGCTTCGCTGCGCTGGAAGATCGCCGCCCTCGTCACGCTCGCCGCCACCGTCGTCGCCGCCGTGGTCGGGCTCCTGGTGCACCAGGCGACCTGGCAGCGTGCCCTGGACATGGGAAAGGCCCGAGCCGAGGTGGCCATCGACAAGTCACTGGCCTCCACCGGCCGGCCCGCCGACGTGGTGACCGTCGAGGAACTCCCTGACGCCTTGGCCGCCCAGCTACGGCCCGGCCGGCCGGTGACCTGGTACGGGCTCGATCACCGGGACGAGCCGTGGATGTGGGCCGCCCAGCCGTACGGCAGCGACGGAAGCGAGGCGGTGATCGCGCAGATCTCGATGGGCTCGGAGCTGCTCAGCCTGTACGCGCTGGACCGCGACATGGTCAAAGCCGCACTGCTCGCCCTGGCCGGGGTGGTACCGCTGTCGGTGCTGGCGGCCGAACTCCCGAACCGGCGGCTCCGGCGCATGGCCCGCACCGCCCGCCAGATCGCCGACGGCGACCTGACCGCTCGCACCGACGCCCGCGGCCGGGACGAGATCGCCGAGATCGGCGCCGGGCTCAACTCCATGGCGGCCGGCCTGCGGCGGCGACTGCTGGCCGAGCAGCGCTTCACGGCCGACGTCGCGCACGATCTGCGTACCCCGCTGATGGGCCTGGTCACCGTGGTCGAACTGCTGGAGGAGGGCCAGGCGACCGATCTGGTACGCGACCGGGTGCGGGTGCTGCGCTCGCTGGTGGAGGACCTGCTGGAGGTCTCCAGGCTGGACGCGGGCGCCGAGGTCGCCGAGCGGGTACGGGTGCCGCTGGCCGAGCTGGCCGAGGAGTCCGCGGCCCGGGTGGGGGTCGAGGCGCGGGTGCTGGCATCGGGGGATCCGGTGGCCGAGACGGACCCGCGCCGCCTGGACCGGATCCTCGCCAACCTCGTGCTCAACGCCCACCGCCACGGTGCGCCCCCGGTGGAGATCACGGTCGGCGACCACGTGATCGAGGTCCGCGACCGGGGACCGGGCTTCCCTCCGGAGCTCCTTGCCGACGGCCCGGGACGCTTCCGCACGGGTGCCGCCGAACGCGGTCGCGGTCACGGCCTCGGGCTGACGATCGCGCTGGGGCAGGCCCAGGTCATAGGCGCCGACTTGACCCTGGCCAACGCCCCCGGCGGCGCCGTCGCCGTCCTCCGCCTGCCCCGGCCGTCGGGCTGACCCACCGCTCGTACGTACGGACCACAGCCCAGCACACCAGCAGCACCACCGCGAACACCGGCAGCCAGACCAGCCGATCGAGCACCCACCCGAACCCGTCGGGAGCGGTGTGCAGTCCGGGCAACGCGTCACCTGCGAACAGCCCGGCCACCGTGACCACGATCATCGCGGTCTGGTGCCACAGGAAGATCGTCATCGCCGACAGGTTCACCAGCGCCACCACCGCCCAGACGGCCGGACGCCGCAACACCCGCCGCAGCGGACCGAGCAGCAGCAGCGCCGCCCCGCACTGGGCCAGCCCGAAGGCGACGGCCGCCAGGGTGGGCGGGTCGAGATTGGAGATCGGGGCGCCGGGCACCCCGACCATGGCGGCCGGGTATCCGGCCCACAGGACGAGCCCAGCCGAGGTGATGGCACCGCCGAGCAGCAGCGCCCATCCGGTCCTGCGGTCGCGCAGGTCGCCTCGGGCCCAGGCCGCGCCCAGGCAGTACGGGACCAGCCAGCCGGCCACCACGTTGATCCGGCCGAGCCAGGCGGGCCCGCCCAGACCGTACAGGATCAGATCGACGAGCAGGACCACGGCGAACGGCCACAGCGGATGCAGCCTGGCCACCAGCGGCGTCACCGCCGTCAGCGCCGCGAAGACCAGCAGGAACCACAGCGGCGACAGCACCAATTTGACCAGCACGCGCACGGTCTCCAGGCTGACCCCGGAGGCCAGCAGCGCGACCGCCACCACGGCCCACACCACCAGCACGGCGGCGACCGGCCGGGACAACCGGGCCATCCGCCCGCCGAGCCACTGCCCGTAGGTCACGCCACGGGCGCGGGCGGAGGCGTAACCCTTGGCCCCCACCTGCCCGCCCACCAGGAAGAACACCGCCAGCGTCTGGAACACCCAGGAAACGGGGGCGAGCTGGGGCAGCTGCTTGAGCGGGCTGGCCACGCGCATCGTGCCGTCGCCGCCGACGACCACGGCGGTCACCAGCCAGTGGCCGAGCACCACCCCCAGGATGGCCAGAGCACGCAGCGCGTCGACGGCCCGGTCGCGGCCGGGCGGGGTCGCCGATTCGATCCGCCGGATGAGCTGGGGGGATGCCATGGGTTCCTTCCGGATGCCGGTGGTTGCGGCACCGAAGCTACGGATCCCGCCCTGTGGTTGGCCTCCCGCCGGAGAGTGCACCTTTCGCGTAGCTCTGAGGTATGAGAGTCGGCGTAGACAGTGTCTACGCCCGAGTGGTAGACACTGTCTATGGATCTTCGAGACCGGCTGATCGACGCCGGAGTGGACCTCGTGATGACCGACGGAGCCGCCTCCCTGGGGCTGCGGGAGATCGCCCGCCGGGCGGGGGTGTCGCACGGGGCTCCGCGCCGTTACTTCCCCACGCATCACGCGCTGCTGTCCGCGATCGCCCGCCGTGGCTTCGCCGATCTCACGGCCCGGTTCGTGGCGGCGGCCGACGGCGCGGCGGCGCCGCGCGATCAATTGCGGGCGCTGGCGCGGGTGTACGTCGGGTACGCGCTGGAGTGCCGTGGCATGTTCGAGTTGATGTTCCGGCACGACCTGCTCGACAGCGAACAGCACTCCGCCGACCCGCCACGGCTTCGGGAGTCGACCCTGCCGCTGTTCGAGCAGGTCGTCGCCCTCGTCACCCGGCACCAGTCGGAGCGAGACGCAATCCACCGCCCCGGCCCGCACGGCGAAGTCGGCCCTCGCGGCGAGGCCGGGCCGCTGCCGGAAGTGACGGCCGCCGCCCTCTGGGCGAACCTGCACGGCCTCGCCCAGCTATGGGCCTGGGGCAGTCTGCCGCTCGCCCTCGGTGCCCCGCCACCGGGCGACGCGCCTGGTGGTGACCGGCTCGACGAGCTGGTGGCGGCGGCTCTGGACGCTCACCTCGGCCCGGTGGGCTCGTGACCGAGTCCGTACGGCATCGCCTGGCGCTCCTGGCCAGTGTGGGCGGCGCGATGATCGTCGCGCTGGACGGCACGGTCCTGATCGTGGCGCAGCCCAGCCTGCAACGCGGCCTGGGCGCGAGCATGGCGCAGGTCCAGTGGACCAACACCGGCTACCTGCTCGCGGTGGCCGCGCTGCTCGTCATAGCCGGGCGCCTCGGCGACCGGTACGGGCACCGGCGGCTGCTGTTCGCCGGCGTGCTCGGCTTCGCCGCCGCATCGGCCGGCATCGCGCTCGCGCCCGGAGTCGGCTGGGTGATCGCCCTGCGCGTCGCGCAGGGCGTGTTCGGCGCGCTCCTGCAGCCGGCCACGATCGCCCTGCTGCGGCTGGCCTACCCGGCCGAGCGGCTCGGCCGGGCGATCGCCGTTCGTACCAGCGCCATCGGCGTGGCCGCGGCGACCGGCCCGCTGCTCGGCGGCGTTCTCGTCACCCAGTTGGGCTGGCGGGCCGTGTTCGTGGTCAACATCCCCATCGCCCTGGCGATCGCCGCGCTCACCCTCGCCGTACGGGTGCCGGCGCCGGACCGCGCCGGCTCCCAGCGGCTCGACCTCACCGGCGCGGCGCTGCTCGCGGGCACGCTCACGCTCCTGGTGCACACTCTGGTCGCCCTGCCGACACGCGGATGGACCACGCCGACGCTGCTCGAACTCACCGCCACGGCGGCCGTCGCCGCCACACTCGTCGTGCGCGAACGCCGGAGCGCGCAGCCGATCGTGCCGCCCGCCGTGGCCCGGTCCTTACCGGTGACCGCGTCGATGGCGATCCTGCTCCTGGTCACCGGTGGCCTGTTCGGCGCGCTGTTCGTGGCCACGTTCTACCTCCAGGACACGCTCGGGCTGGATCCGCTCGCCGGCGGCCTGCTGGTCCTTCCGATGACCACGCTCATGGTCGCCGGCGCACCCGTCGCCGCCGCCGCGCTGCGCCGCTACGGCCCGCGCCACACCGCGATCGCCGGTACGGTCCTGCTCGTCCTGGGCATCGCGGCCCTGTCCCGGCTCGGTCCGGGCGGCGTGTCGGTGGCGACCGGCGTGAGCTTCGCGGTGCTCGGCGCGGGGTTCGCCACCGTCATGGTCACCGCCACCGGCACCGTCGTCGGCGACGCGCCGCCCGGGTACGCCGGAGTCGTCGGCGGCCTCAAGCAGACCGCCATGAACATCGGCCCGACCCTCGGCATCGCCGTCGCCACCAGCGTCATGCTGATCGGTTCACCCGCCCCCGCGATAGGGCCCGCCCTGCTGGTCCTGACCGCTCTGGCCGCCCTCGCCCTGCTACCGGCGTCCCTGCTCCCCGGTCTCAGCCCACGCGCGGGGGCAAAAGCCCTCGAAGGTGATCCACCCCGGCCCCTAGCCTGACCCGCATGAGCGAGGAAACCGACCTGGTCCGGCACGGCTACAACGAGCTGTCCTCCCTTTACCGGGGCGACGAGGACGACGACGGCGAATACGCCCCGTGGCTCGAACAACTCCATTCCCGCCTGCCACCACGGGCCTCCGTGCTGGATCTCGGCTGCGGCTGCGGGGTCCCCGTCGCCCGCTCGCTGGCCGCGGCCGGGCACGACGTGACGGGCGTCGACCTCAGCGACGTCCAGATCGAGCGGGCCCGCCGTCTCGTGCCCGCCGCCACCTTCATCCGGGGCGACGCCACGGCCCTGGACCTGCCGGACGCCTCCTTCGACGCGGTCGTCTGCCTGTACACCCTCATCCACCTGCCGCTGGAGCGTCAGCCCCGGCTCATCGAACGCATCGCCGCCTGGCTGCGGCCCTCGGGCCTGCTCCTGGCCACCACCGGCTGGGAGTCCTGGACCGGTACCGAGGACGGCTGGCTCGGCGGCGCCGCGCCCATGTGGTGGAGCCACGCCGACGTGGCCACCTACCGGTCCTGGCTGCGGGAGGCCGGGCTGGAGGTCATCTCGGAGGAGTTCGTCCCGGAGGGGGACAGCGGGCACGCCCTGTTCTGGGCCCGCAAACTTCCGGGTGGGGTGCGGTAATCCCGGAGCGGTCGGAGGGACTACTGGGTGTGGACGATCCTCAAGAACGATTCACCGAACTCTACGACCGGCACTACCGGAGCGTTCTGGGCTACACGCTGCTACGTGCCGAGCGTGACGCGGCCGAGGACGTGTCCAGCGAGACGTTCCTCGTCGCCTGGCGGCGGCTGGACGATCTGCCGGAGCCGCCACTGCCGTGGTTGCTCGGCGTGGCGCGCAACCTGCTGGCCAAGCAGCGCGACTCGCGCCATCGGCGGCAGGCCCTGGTCGACCGGATAACGGCGCTGACCACCTCGCGGGAGCACGTGAGCTGGGACGTGGCCGACCACGTCATCGACCGGGAGAGCGCGCTGGCCGCGCTGTCGGCCCTGCCGGAGCAGGACGTGGAGGCGATGGTGTTCGCCACCTGGTACGGCCTGCCGCCCGAGCAGGCCGCCGCCGTCATGGGCTGTTCGGTCAGGACGTACAACGTCAGGCTCCACCGCGCGCGTAAACGGCTGGCCGGCGCGCTGCGCCTGGAACCGGGCGGCACTCGCCCTCAGGCCCGTACGGGCCGCGGCCGGTTCCAAGAGACCTCGGAGACCTGATGCCCGCAGCACCCCACCCGGAGGATGACATGACCGACCACTTGTTCGCCCAGCTCAAGCCCGCGGAGCTGGATGAGATGACTGAAGAGGCCCACCGGCGGCGCCGCTCGGCCGACCTGGCCCGCGCCTTCCAGACCCCCCGCTCCGCAGGCCCATCCCGAAAGCGGTTCCGGGCCCCGCTCCTCCTGGTCGCAGGCACGGCCGCGGCCGGAGTGGCCGCGGCGGCGGTGATCGTCGTGTCCGGCGAGCCCGTACCCCCGGCCACCACGCCTCCCACCGCGCGGACCGCGATCGCGGCCGACCCGGTGGACGCGCGCTCGTTCCTGCTCGCGGCGGCCGCGACCGCGGTGCGCGAGCCGGCCACGTCCGGCCGCTACTGGTACGTCCGCGAACGCACCTTCCAGAAGGTGCACGTCGCGCCCAGCGAGTACATGACCGCGATAAAGGCCCTGCTAGCGGAGCAGAAGCGGAAGGAGAAAGAGCTCAAGGACAAGCCGGACGAGCTCGCCGCCCAGCGCGAGGACATCAACCAGAAGATAGTCAAGCTCAAGACCTCCGAGCTGCCGTACCAGGCGTTCACCTCCGACACGCAGGAATCCTGGCGCGCGATGAAGCCGGGCGAGGCCAGCCGCTTCGCCGCACACCAGGACGTGCGCGTCACCTTCGGCTCCCCGCAGGACGAAGCCGACTGGAAGGCCGCGGGCTCACCCGCCCTGGCGGAGAAGAGGCCCGCCACGCGCGACGACAGCAGCGAGCGGATCCTGTCGATCGACAACCCGAGCCTGACGATCCAGAACATCTCGCAGCTGCCCACCGGCCAGGACGCGTTGAAGCGCCGCCTGGACACCCTGTTCAAGCAGAGCCCCAACAGCGCCCAGACCGGCATGACCGTCTACCTGTGGCAGACGGGCGTGGACCTGATGACCGCGCCGATCAAGCCCGGCACCCGGTCGGCCCTGTTCAAGGTGCTGGCCGACCAGAACGGCCTCACCTCGCAGGGTCAGGTCACCGACGCGGTGGGGCGTACCGGGGTCGCCCTTTCGACGACGGGAGACGACGGGGTCGAGTTCCGGATGATCATCAACGAGGAGACGGCCGAGCTGCTGCAGTACGAGGTCGTGCAGAAGGGGCAGCCGCTCCTGCGGGTGGCCCTGGAGCGGATGGGCTGGGCCGACCGCCTGGGCGACCTCCCGGCCTGACGCGCGGTCACCCTCCGCCGGGGGTCTGATCGGCGTCGAAGCCGGTACGCCAGGTCGGATGGACCGGCCGCCAGCCGAATGTGGCGCGGGCCAGGCCATTGTCGGCGCCACGCTCCCACCCGGCGCGCCCAGCCCGCTCGTCTGGGACGGGTACGGGCGCGCCGACCGCCTTGGCCAGCACCGGAAGCCACTCGAAGGCCGGAGCGGGCTCGTCATCGACGATGTTGACCGGGCCGCTCGGCCAATCGAGGGCCGCGACGGCCGCCCGGGCCGCGTCCGCCACGTGCAGGAACGAGGTGACGGCGTCGTTGGCCACCAGCTTCCCCGGGAACCCCGCCGCCGGCTCGCCACGCAGCCTCGCCGCGGCCAGGCCGTCGGGGGAGTACCAGGTGCCCGGGCCGTAGAACATGCCATAGCGCAGGATGACGTGGTGTTCCAGCTCGGCCGACGCCTCCTCCAGCGCGCGAACGCCACCGACCATGCCCGCCCGGGGCTCGGGCGCGCCGACGTCGAGCGGGACGCTCTCGGCGGCCGGCGCGTCTCCCGGCTCGTACGCCCAGGCGATGGACTGGGCGACGATGCGGCCGACGCCGGCCTCCTTGGCCGCATCGACGAGGTTGCGGGTGCCCAACCGGCGGATGCGGCTGTTCTCGGCGAGCGCGCCACCGCTCAGCGCGGTGAGCTGGTGGATGATCGCGTCGGGGGCCACGTCGGCGAGCGCGCGCCGCGTGCCGGCGGCGTCGAAGACGTCCAGCCGTACCGGGGTCGCCCCCTGGGCGCCCAGTGACTCCAGGCCCGCGTCGGAGCGGGACCCTCCGGTGACCCGGTGCCCGGCGCCGATCAGCAGCGGAACGAGCAGCCGGCCGACGGCGCCCGAAGCGCCCGCGACGAAGACGTGCATAAGCGAAGATTATTGCTGAACGTCCCCGGCCACGACACGCTATCTCGGCCCGTGGGAGCGCGGCACGACCAGTCCCGTCTCGTACGCGGTGACGACCGCCTGCGTCCTGTCGCGTAGCCCGAGCTTGCTCAGCACCCGGCTCACGTGCGTCTTGACGGTCTCCTCCGTGACCGTCAACCGGCCGGCTATCTCCGGGTTGGACAGCCCTTCGGCGATGAGCCGCAGGACCTGAGTTTCACGGGGGGTGAGCGCGGCGGTGGAGGCGGCGTCGGGTTGCGGCCGCAACTGGGCGAACCGGCTGATGAGGCGACGGGTGACCGCCGGGGCCAGCAGCGCTTCGCCGGCGGCGATGACCCGTACCGCGTCGAAGAGCCGTTCGGCGGTGACGTCCTTGAGCAGGAACCCGCTGGCCCCGGCGCGCAGCGCGTCGTAGACGTACTCATCCAGGTCGAAGGTCGTCAGGATGAGGACGCGCGGCCCGCCGGTGGTGGAACCGGTCAGTCGCCTGGTCGCTTCGATGCCGTCCATGCCCGGCATGCGGACGTCCATGAGGACGACGTCGGGGGACAGCTCGCGGCAGATCCGTACGGCCTCGGCACCGTCGGCGGCCGTACCGACGACCTCGAAGTCCGGTTGGGTGTCGAGCAGTTCGGCGAAGCCGTTGCGGACCACCGGATGATCGTCGGCGACGGCGATCCGGACCGCCGGGGGCTCGGCACCCAACCGGCCATCAGCCGGGAGCTCGGCACTCATCGGGCCATCCGCCGGGGGTTGGGCACTCATCGGGCCATCTCCTCCTTTCCCGGCAGGCGGGCCTCGACGAGGAAGCCGCCGCCTTCGGCGGGGCCGGTGCGCAACGCGCCACCGACGGCCGCGGCGCGTTCGCGCATGCCGGACAGCCCGTGACCGCCGCCAGGCGTCACGGCGGGCAGCCCGGGTCCGTTGTCGCGGATGAGCAGCAGCAGGTCGTCGCCGGTGTAGTGGAGTTCCACGTCGACGGCGGCGCCGGGCGCGTGCCGCCGGGCGTTGGTGAGGGCCTCCTGGACGATGCGGTAGGCCGCGAGTTCGACGCCGGGGTCGAGCGTGACCGGCGGGCCGCGGAGGATGAGGCGCGTCCCCGTCCCCGATGCGTCCCGTGACTCGTCGAGCAGCTCGTTGAGCTCCCGCAGGCGCAGTCCCGGCTGGGGCCGCCGGACCGCCGGGTCCGCCTCCGCGTCCTCGCGCAGCACCCCGAGCAGCCGCCGCATCTCGGTCAGCGCCGCCCGCGCGGTGTCACCGATGGCGGACAGCCGCTCGGCGCCCGCGGGCGGCATGCCGGGAGTGGTCAGCCGGGCCGTCTCCGCCTGTACGGAGACCATGGAGATGTGGTGGGCGACGACATCGTGCAGCTCGCGGGCGATGCGGGCGCGTTCGCCGCGCGCCGTGTGCTCCATCAGGGTGTCGGCGATGGCCTGCCGGGCCGTGGTGTTGGCCAGGGCCTCGCTGCGTGCCCGCCGCGCCATTCCGGCCAGGGCCGCCGCCGGGGTCAGGCAGGCCAGCAGCAGGATGAGAATCCGCACCTCACTGCCTGCCGTAGAGGACATCGACGAGCCCACGACGGCACCGGCCAGGGCCGCCACCAGGTACGGCGCGGCGAGAACCAGCGCCAGCCGGTGCGAACCCGCGCGGCCGAGCCGGTATCCGGCGATCAGCTGCGCGCCCGCGCCCGCCACGGTCAGCGTCTGGAAGGCCACGAGTGACAGCCCCATCGTCGCGAAGACGGCCACCCCGGCCCCGGTCGGGTGCCCCCGCAAGAACGCGATCGGCAACGTGGTGGCCAGGCCGATCAGGGGGAGTATCACCAGGTACAGCGGGGCGGCGGCGCTGTCGGGCGGCGGCGTACTCGCGGCGTGCCCGATCGTCGCGCCCACCGGCGCGGTTTCGGAGAACCCGATCACCTGGGCCAGTCGCGGGCTTCGGGCCTGCGCGATCGACTCGGCCACCGCGAGCAGCGCCAGCAGCACGCCCACCACGACGGGCGCGTACGGGGCCGCGGCGATCCGCCGTCCCCTGTCCGCCCACCCGCCTGCTCGTTCCACGCAGGTCATTGTTCCGTTTGTGCGGTGTTCTGGCATCCCTCACGTGAGGGAGGGGAGTCCCTCGGGTCAGCGACGGTGAAGATGGCTCGGCGGCGTGACGACCGGTGACGGGCCGCTGCCTAGTGTGCGTTGCCATGCAAGCAACCATCGAGGTCGCCGGAGTCACGCGATGAGCACCATCACCCCATACCGCTCCGGCCTGCGGGCCGGGCGTGACGGGTTCGCGCAACTGCTGCGGGCCGAATGGAGCAAATTCCGGACGGTCCGCGGCTGGGTGATCACCATGGTGGTCGCCGCGCTGGTCACCGTACTGCTCGGGCTGCTCACCACAGCAGGCAGCCACACGTCGTGCGGCGGTGCGAGCGAGGTCTGTCCCACCCCTCCGCTGGGGCCGGACGGCGAAGCGGTGGACGACAGGTTCTACTTCGTCAACCGGCCGCTGACCGGCGACGGCAGCATCACCGTCCACATGACCTCCATGACCGGTCAGATCCGCGTGTCCGACCCCGACCCGCGAGTTCGCCCGCTCATGCCCGGTCTCGTGCCGTGGGCGAAAGCCGGGGTCATGATCAAGGAGAGCGCCCGGCAGGGAGCCCCGTACGCGGCGGTGATGGTCACCGGCAGTCACGGCGTGCGGATGCAGCACGACTTCACCCACGACACGGCCGGCGTCTCGGCGACGTTCCCGCGCTGGCTCCGCCTGACCCGCTCCGGCGACACCCTCACCGGCCACGAGTCGGCCGACGGCAAGCAGTGGACCAAGGTCGGCACCGCTCACCTGACCGGGCTGCCGGGCACGGTACGGGTCGGGCTCTTCGTCGCCTCGCCGAGCGATCTGACGGTGACGCCGGGCACTCTCGGCGGATCCTCCTCGACAGCGCGCTTCACCGAGGCCACCGCCGTCTTCGACCAGGTCAGCCTGCAAGGCAACGTACCCCGTAGCGCGTGGAGCCGCGACGACGTAGGACTCGTCCGAGAGGCCGACGGGTCGCCCCACCATCCGGGCGGACTCAAGGAGTCCGGCGGCACGTACACCGTGACCGGCGTCGGCGACATCGCACCGTCCACCGATGGCCAGCCCGTCGAGAACACCCTCTCCGGCATGCTCGCCGGACTGATCGTGGTGATCGTGGTGGCGGTCATGTTCATCACCGCCGAATACCGGCACGGCCTGATCCGCACCACGCTGCTCGCCAGCCCGCGACGCGGCCGGGTGCTGGCCGCCAAGGCCATCGTGATCGGTACGGTCACCTTCGTCGCCGGGCTGGTCGCCGCCGGCGTCACGGTCACCTTCGGAAAACGGATCCTGCGCGCCAACGGCAACTACGTTCTGCCGGTGAGTCCACTCACCGAGTTACGCGTCGTGGCCGGCACCGCGGCGCTGCTCGCCGTCGCCGCTGTCCTCGCCCTCGCTATGGGCGCGTTGTTCCGGCGCGGCGCCGTGGCGATCACCGCCGCGATCGGGGTGATCGTCCTGCCCCACGTCCTCGCGACCGCCTCGGTCCTGCCCCTGGGTATGGCTCAGTGGCTGGTGCGGCTCACCCCGGCCGCCGGTTTCGCCATCCAGCAGAGCGTCCCGGAGTACGTCCAGGTGCTCGGCGACTATTCGCCCTCGCGGGGCTACTACCCGCTGCCGCCGTGGGCCGGGCTGGCCGTCTTCTGCGGTTATGCGGCGCTCGCCCTCGGTGTGGCCGTGTTCCGGCTGCGGGGGAGGGACGCATGAGACGGGAACTCCACGCGGAGTGGACGAAGCTGCGTACCGTCGCGGGTCCCGCCTGGCTGCTGCTCGCCGTCATCGCACTGACCGCGGCTCTGAGCGCCGCGGCCGCCGCGAGCGCGTCCTGCCACTCGGCGGGATGCGATCAGGACATCACCAAGCTCAGCCTCATCGGGGTCCAGGCGGGTCAGGCGGTCGTCGCCATCCTGGCGGTGCTGGCGATCAGCGGCGAATACAGCACCGGCATGATCCGCACCACCCTCACCGCGATGCCGCGCCGGGTCACCGTCCTGGCCGCCAAGGCGAGCATCGTCACCGGGCTGACGCTGGCCGCGGCGGCCATCGCGGTGCTGGCGTCCGTGCTGGCCGGACGGCTCATCCTGCCCGGCAACGGCTTCACCGCCGCACACGGCTACGCGCCGCTGTCCCTGGCCGACGGACCCACCTTGCGTGCGGCGTGCGGCTCGGTGCTCTACCTCGGGCTGATCGCCCTGCTCAGCCTCGGTGTCGCGGTCATCGTACGGGACTCGGCAGCGGCCATCGGGGTCGTGTTCGGGCTGCTCTACGTTCTCTCGATCCTGTCCTTCATGATCTCCGACCCGGACTGGCAGCGGCTCCTCTGGCGGATCTCGCCGATGAGCGCCGGGCTCGCCATCCAGGCCACCACTCACTTGTCGAGCCTGCCCCTCAGCCCGTGGGCGGGGCTCGGCGTACTCGCCGCATGGGCCGCCGCCGCGCTCCTGGGCGGCGGGCTGGCGCTACGGCTCCGCGACACCTGACGCTCGGCCGACCATTGCGGGAGTCTTGACAATTATATTTTTCGGTGGAAGGCTGAGGGCACCTCAAAACAAGGAGCACAGCGATGAGAAAGATCGTGGCGGGCCTGTTCATCTCCCTGGACGGCGTCGTGGAGTCACCCGAGAAGTGGCACTTCCCCTACTTCAACGATGAGATGGGGCAGAGCGTCGGCTCGCAGATGGAACAGGCCGACGTCATGCTGCTCGGCCGGCGGACCTACGAGGAGTTCGCCGCCCACTGGCCGCACGAGGACCCGGCCACCAACCCGTTCGCCGACCGCATGAACAACACGCCCAAGTACGTCGTCACCACCACCCTCGACACCGCCGAGTGGCAGAACACCACGATCATCAAGGGCGACGTCGCGGCCCAGCTGACCGAGCTCAAGCGGCAGCCGGGCAAGGACATCGGCATGACCGGCAGCGCGACCCTGGCCAGGTCGCTGCTGGCCGACGGCCTGCTCGACGAGCTACGCCTGCTGGTCCACCCGATCGTGGTCGGCACCGGCAAGCGCCTGTTCGAGGAGGGCACCGGGCAGATCCCGCTCCAGCTCCTCGACTCCCAGACGTTCAGCACCGGCGTCCTCTCCCTCACCTACGGCAAGGCGTGACGTGGCCGCCAAGACCGTCGCCGACAAGCTGCTGGTCAAGCCGCAGACCGCCGTCTGGATCTCCGACGACGAGCACCGCTCACTCCTCGAGCCGCTGCCCGAGGGCGCGCGGCACATCGACGACCTGGGTGAGGCGGTTGTGGCGGTGCTGTTCGCCGCCGACGCCGCCGCGGCCCGGCAGCTCCTCGACAAGCACCGCGACCAGTTGACCCAGCCCGCGACCCTGTGGGTGGCCTACCCGAAGGGCAACAAGGCCGACATCAACCGCGACACGCTCTGGCCCATCGTCGCCGAGTACGGCCTGCGGCCGAACGGGCAGGTCGCGGTGGACGAGGTCTGGTCGGCGCTCCGCTTCCGCCCGCTCAAGGAAGGCGAGCCGCCCTTCACCAGCGGACGCTAGCCCGGAGGCGGCCTCGCCTGTACAGCGACGCCTGCCTTGATCATCCGCGAAATCGCGGGAGCGCGGCTCAGAGAGTCGCGGTCACAGGACGGCGGCCGCCGAGGTGGGCGGGAACGGCGCTGAGCGCCGCCACCGCCAGCGCGGTTGCCAGCACCAGGCCGATCAGCTGCCAGGGCACCGGAAGCGTGGCCTTGTCGCTGTCGCCGCCGGTGATCGCGTTGATGGCGGCGAACAACGCCCAGCCTCCCGGGAAGACACCCAGGACGGCGCCGACGAGCGCGGGCAGCACCTGCGCGACCGCCAAGGCGACGGTCATTTCCTGCGGGGTGGCGCCGAGGGCGCGTGCCAGCGCCGACGCATGCCGGTTGTCGAGCACCGTCGCCCAGGTGATGACGATGGCGTTGACCGCCGCCAGGGAGAGCAGAATGACCGTCCAGACCAGGAGTACGTGTCGCAGCGTCTCCACCTGATTCTCGTCATATCCGCCGGCGTCCGGCTGGATGCCGAGGAAGGCGTTGAGTACCAGCAGGACGTAGATTCCGCTGACCGTGACCGCGATGCTGACCACGGCCAGCACCACCCGTCGCGGCCGGCGGGCGGCGACCCGCAGAGCGAGCAGCAGCGGGACGGGCAGTCGCGCCGAGATCGCGATCAGCCAACCGGTGCGGCGAGGTGGGCGTGCCGCGTCGGCCAGCGCGCTGACGGTGCTGGAGCGGGCCGCGCGCACGGCCGGAACAGCGGTCGCCACCAGCGCGACGCCGAGTGCCACGGCGGTCACCAGAGCGATCGTGGACCAGGTCAACGACGCCGTCCCCGCGCTGCCGACGAGGCCGGCACTGGACTCGGTGAGCAATGGAGCGGTCAGCGCTCCGATCGTCAGCCCGGCCGCGGCCGCGACGACGGCCACGAGGAGATACTCCGCGAGCAGCACGGCGGCGACCAGGCTCGGGGTGCCGCCGACTGCTTTCAGGAGTCCGACGCGTCGGGTCTGGTCGGCCATCCGGCCGCCGACCAGCACCGAGAGGCTGGCCACGGCGAGCAGGCCGAGCAGCCAGGCGCCGATCAGCAGCAGGATCTGGGAGTCTCTGGCCAGCTCGGTGGCGTCTTCGAGGATGTTCTGCCAGGTCTGCATCGGCATGGCGCCGCCATGTTCGCCGCCGGTCCGGTCGACGAATGCCTGGGCTTCGTCCGGGTCGGCCAGCTTCAGGTTCATCACGTAGGAGTCTGGATCCGGGGTGAGGCTCCGCACATCCGCCTGGGTGAGCCAAACCAGTCCGGGATTGTGCAACAACCCCGGAGGCAGAGCCTTGTCGTCGGGAACGGCGCCGTTCATGCAACCAACGGCGACCATACATGACGAGCCCGGGTAGGGCGGCATGGCGGCGGTGACCGCGACGCCGACGACCTTGAACGACCTACCGCCCAGGGTGACCGAGCCACCGACGCCCACATCGAGCGAGTTGGCGAAGGCGGCCTCGAGCACCACGCCGCCGTCGCTGACCCAACCGCCCTGCGTCACCTCGGGCTGATCGACCGCCGCGACAGTGGCGTCGCGCCCTTCGACCTGCACGTCCGAGGTCCGGCCGGACGCCTCGAGCTTCCCCGCGATGACGGGGTACGGTCCGCTGTGCTCGGTGACGCCGGAGGCGGTGGCCAGTTTCCTGAGCTCCGCGAGGCCGGCCGCCTGGCCGGCGTTGGCGACCACGTCGGGTCCCTTGGTCGCCGCCCGGGTGCTCTCGTACGGGTCGCCGGCCGCGTCGCGCAGGACGAGCCCGAGCGTCAGCGTCGTGGTGGCGGCCAGGATGGCGATCAACAGAAGCACGGCCTCGCTGCGGCGCCGCCGGAGGTCTCGCAGGGCGAGACGGCTCACGAGGAGGATGCGGCCCATTCCGGTCAGTCCCCCAGCCCGACGAGCGCGCCGAACTGCCCGGTGGTGTCACCGGTCAGCCGGGTCTCGGCCACGAGCGCGCCGTCGCGCATCGAGAACCTCCGGTCCGCGGTGGCCGCGATCCGCGCGTCGTGGGTGACGATGACCAGCGTCTGACCGGACTCGTGCAGGTCCTTGAAGAGCTGGAGGACGTCCAGGGTGGCGGCGCTGTCCAGATTTCCGGTCGGTTCGTCGGCGAGGACGACCAGCGGCTCGTTGCTCAGCGCTCGGGCGACCGCGACCCGCTGCCGCTGGCCGCCGGAGAGCGCGGAGGGCAGGAAGCGCGACCGGCCGGCGAGCCCGAGCTGATCCAGCAGCTTCTCCGCGCGCCGCCTGGCGGCCCGCGGCGAGCGTCCGGCCAGCAGCGCGGACAGCTCGACGTTCTCCACGGCGGTGAGCTCCTCCATCAGGTGGAAGGACTGGAAGACGTAGCTGATGTCGGTCCGCCGCATCCTGGCCAGGGCCTTCTCGCTGATGTCGTCGATGCGCCGGCCGTTCAGCGACACCTCGCCGCCCGAGGACCGGTCCAGCCCGCCAAGCAGGTGCAGCAGCGTGGACTTACCGCAGCCACTGGGCCCCGTGATCGCCACCGTCTCTCCCGCGCTGACGTCGAGATCGACTCCGTCGACGGCGCGTACCAGCCCTTCCCCCTTGCCGTACTCCTTTCGTAACCCACGGGCGCTCAGTACGAGCGTGTCGGCGGCATTGCTCACGATCCACTCCTTCGATAGGTCCAGTTCTTCTCACATGCCGCGAGCCGGCGGAGGTCCGCCTGAAACGCCCCGATAACGGCGCCGACCCCGACCGGTCTGGCTTGGTCAAGGCGGCGAGACCGCTGCCGGCCGTTGCGGTAAGCGCGTCAAAGAAGCGTCAGCGCCTTGGCCACGCCCGGGTCGCGCCCGGTGGCCAGGTCGAGGGCGGTCATGGGGGCGTAGTGGTCGACCGGCACGCCGATCGTGTCGATGATTTCGCGGGCGGGCCCGAGGTGCCGGACCCTGGGCAGGAGCAGGACGCTGCCGTCGTCGAGGAGGTATCCCTCGCCGGGGCCGGAGACGGCCCCAGCGGTGCGGGTCCCGATGAGGGTGCCCAGGTCGTTGTCCTTGACCGCCGCGCTGAAGTCCTCGCAGGCCGAGGCGCATCCGCGGTCGGTGAGGACGACCAGGCGCGAGCCGAGCAGCGGAACGCTGTCGTCGGTCCGGTTGGGCACGCAGTCGCCCTTGAGCGGGCAGAAGTAGCTGGTGACCTTGCCGTGCGCGAAGGCGCCGAGCAGCCGCGTCACCTCGCGAGGCGACCCGCCGCCGTTGCCGCGCAGATCGAGGACCACCGCCTTCGGCTTACCCTGCAGCTTGGCGATGACCTGGCCGGCGGCGCCTTCGTAGAATCCGGGCAGGTGTACGTACGCGACGCCGTCGGCGAGCTTCTTCGACGTCACCGCCGGAGGTTGCCGCGTGATGGGGCCCTCTTTGAGCTCAACGGTGCGGGTCCGTCCCGTCGCGGGACGCTTGAGCGTGAGCCGTACCGTGCCGGAGGCGAGGGCGTCCAGGATGCTCTGATTCACGGTGTCCCCGATGAACGCCGGCACGCCGTTGACCTTGACGATGATGTCACCGGCTCTGATGTCGGCCTTGGCGGCGGGGCTGCCGGGCAGGACGCGGGTGATGAACAGCGGCGGCCGGGCCGCGGGGTCGAGCTCCGGTCCCTGCTGGGCCGACGCGCCCACGATGCCCGTTCCGGTTGGCCCGCCCTCCGGCGTCGGGGTCGGCCTTACCCAGCGGGCGTGGTTGTCGTGCAGTCCGGCGACCATGCCGGTGATCGCGGCGCGCAGGGCGGCGGGGTCGCCGGCGCCGAGGACTTTCGCGAAGGCGGCCCAGTCGGTGTCGCGGTTCCCGGTCAGGGCGGGCAGGCCCAGGTCGGCCCGGTCGGCGCCGCGCCGCATCAGGTTCTGGGTGTAGGCGGCGAAGGCGCTCTTCAGCAGTGCCTTCGCATCCATGACCGGGCCGCTGTAATAGTTGTCCAGCACGCAGAAGTACGCCTGCCGCAGCGTGTTCACCGATGTCGGCGGTGCCGATTCCGGCGGTGGCGCCATGCTGGCGGTGCAGCCCCCGCCTGGGGTGGTCGCCGGCTTCGGCTGGGGCGTCGGGGCCGATGCGAGCGCGGGCGCGGACATGGAGCAGGCCGCCACCAGGACGGCGGCGCAGAGGGCTTTGATCATGGCCGCCAGCGTGGCCTGAAGCGGGTTGCCGGGTCGTGAACGGATCCGTTAACGCCATTGTTACCCCGGTTCGGGTACGAACGTCGGCATGCGGATTCTGGTGGCCGAAGACGAACGCGACCTGGCCGATCTCGTGGCGGTGGGGTTGCGCCGCCATGCCATGGCCGTTGACGTGGTGTACGACGGGGCCGCCGCGGTGGAGCGGCTGGCGGTGCACGACTACGACGTTCTCGTGCTGGATCGGGACCTGCCCGAGATGCACGGCGACCTCGTGTGCCGTGAGCTGGTGGCGCGCGGGAGCCGTACGCGGATCCTGATGATGACGGCGGCGGCGTCGGTGCCGGAGCGAGTCGCGGGTCTCGGGATGGGGGCCGACGACTACCTGCCCAAACCGTTCGACTACGCCGAGCTGGTCGCACGGGTGCGGGCACTGGGGCGGCGCAGCCAGTCGCAGGTACCACCGGTGCTGATGCGGCACGGAATCGTGCTCGACGCTCACCGGCTGCAAGCCTCGCGGGACGGGCGGCACCTGCACCTGTCGCTCAAGGAGTTCGCCGTCCTTGAGGTGCTGATGAGGGCGGACGGCGCGGTCGTCAGCTCCGAACGGCTGCTTGAAGAGGCATGGGACGAGAACGCCGATCCGTTCACCACGGTGGTGCGGGTCCTGGTCAGCCGCCTACGGGCCAAGCTGGGCGACCCACCGTGCATTCAGACGATTCCCGGTGCGGGATACCTGCTGTGACGACGATCCGGGTACGGCTCACGCTGACCTACTCCGGACTGTTCCTGCTGACCTCGGTCGTGTTGCTGATCACGGTCAACCTCCTGCTGCGCCGGGCGCTGGACACGCGGATCGCCCGGCTGTCCGGGGCAGCGGTGGCGCCGACGGCGCCGACGCTGGGGATGCCGGTCCATCGGCCGCCGCTGCCGCAGCTGCCCGAGCTGGTGAACGAAGTGATCGGCTACCAGTGGCAGGTGACCGCGTTCACGGTCGGGATCCTGGCGCTGGTCTCGTTGGTCGTCGGATGGCTGGTCGCCGGGCGGATCCTGCGGCCCATCCACCGGATCACCGCCACCGCGCAGCGGCTGTCCCTGTCGACCCTGCACGAACGGATCGCGCTCGCCGGGCCGAAGGACGAGCTGAAGGAACTGGCCGACACCTTCGACGCGATGCTCGACCGGCTCGAACTCTCCGTCGCGGGGCAGCGGCGGTTCATCGCGAACGCGTCCCACGAGCTGCGGACCCCGCTGGCCGTCCAGCGGGCGGCGATCGAGATCGGGCTCCCCGAGGACGTCGGCGAGATCCGCGGCACGCTCCTGCTCCACAACCACCGCGCGGAGAAGCTCATCGACGCCTTGCTGGTCCTGGCCCAGGCGGAGCACGGCCTGGACAACAGGAGTCCGGTGGCCCTGGACCAGGTGGTACGGCTCGTCCTGGCGGAAAGAGGTTCGGACGGCGTCACCGTGACGGAGCGGGCGGAGCCGTTCGTCGTCGATGGGGACCCCGTCCTGCTGAACCGGCTCGTCACCAACCTCCTCGACAACGCGGTTCGCTACAACCATCCCGGCGGAACCGTTGAGGTAACGCTCTCCCGTGGAGTCTTGACGGTCCGCAACACCGGCCCGCACGTGCCTCAGGAGCGTTTCGGCGATCTCTTCGAGCCCTTCCGGCGGCTGCAGACGACCCGGGGACAGGGCGACGGGCTCGGGTTGTCGATCGTCGCGTCGATCGCGAAGGCTCATGGGGCCGACGTGCGAGCGAGCCCCAACCCGGGGGGCGGGTTGGAACTCGTCGTGGTTTTCGCGGGATCTGAGGATGCGCTGCCTGCCACGGACGACAAACGCCGGCGGTGAACTCCGGGACGTTGCGGGCCGCATGGGTGAACAGTTCTCAGCGCTGGATTTCCGGCTGTTCACCTCTTTCCTTGACGAACATCAGCGTCTGCTGGCCTGTCGCGACGAGCGACCGGTGCCCGTCCTGGACACCGAACACCTGCAGTTGGCACACGGACAGCGTTCGGCCGGATTTCAGGACCGTCCCCACGGCCTCGATGTGATCGCCCACGGCAGGCTCCAGAAGATTGATCTTGTACTCGACCGTGAGTACCGAAGTGTTCTCCGGGGACAGCGTGAGCGCCGCATAGCCGCCCGCGCTGTCTGCGATGGCGCTGGTGGCTCCCGCGTGGATGTAGCCGTGCTGCTGGGTGACTTCAGGCCGGCTGGGGAGCACGATGCGCACGCATCCTGATGCGATGTGAACTATGCGCGCACCGAGATGGCGCATCAGTCCCTGCCGTTCGAAACTGGCCCTGATGCGCGCCTGCACCTCGGGGCTCGCCTGCCGCTGTCGCGTCTGGTCTTCCATGGCCTCTCTCAATCCCGCGCGCTCCCGACCCCGGATCAACGCTTTTCGACTATTTGATCGTCCCTTATCCGACCGGCGACGACCGAGGCGCCCGCCATGGGGCTCGATGAGGTCGTCGATTCCTCTGCCGGGCTTCCTGAGGCGGAGGTCGTCACAGGTGCTTCCCGAGGTCGGCCACATCCAGCAGGGGCAGGCCCCAGCACAGGGCGGCGATCTCCAGGTCGGTCGGCGCTGCGGGCGAGCATGGCGAAACCGTCCGGTTGATCGCCGAGGGGCCCTCGATCTCGGGAGCGGCCTGATCGGTGCGGCGTGATCAGTAGGGCACGGGCCGGTTGTCCTGTGCCCAGAGCTGCTCCGCCTCCGAACCCGTCGGGGGCGGGCGCAACCCGTCGATCATCCACTGATCCCGCGGGGTCTCGTCGATGTGGAACTCGCAGTGCAGCCCGCGGTCGCCGGTATGCGCGGCCAGCAGGCGAGCCAGGGCCTCGCTCATCCGCTCGCGCAGGCCGGAATCCTCAGCATGGCGGGCGATGTGCTCGATCACGACGCGCACGGTGTCGTCCGAAGGTACTCCTCCGACCAGAAACGATGCCCGCGGGACCGCGTGGAAGAGCGTGACGACGTAGAACTTCGGCAGCCCGAAACGGGCGTAGAACTGCGTGACATCCTCGGCGAAGCCACGCTTCTGCTCCTCGGAATACGCGCCGACGGGATGATAGACCTGCCACAACGGCATCTGCCCTGCCTCCTTGATGTTTGACGGCTACGCGTCTGACGGCTCAACGCCCGATGGCCACGGTGAGCCCTCCTACCGGGCCGGACAGCGCCGCCTTCATCTGCCTGGTGACCTCGTCCACGAGCACCTCGTCGGCACCGCCTTCGATGCCGTCCAGCACCGCGATGGCGACCTCGGCGGGCGCTACCTTCGGGGCTGAGATCCCCGCCACCATGTCGGTGTCGGCGAAGCCGAGGTGCACGCCGACGACCTGGGTGCCCTGCGGGGCCAGTTCGACGCGCAGGGAGTTCGTGATCGACCACAGCGCGGCCTTCGAGGCACCGTAGGCCGCTGCGCCGGCACCCCAGGACAACACGGAGTGGATGTCGACCAGCGCCCCACCGCCGTTGGCCGCCAGGACGGGAGCGAAGGTCTGCGCCACTCGCAGCGCGCCGAACACGTTGGTGTCGAACGTGGCGACCACGTCGGCCATGTCCGCCTTCAGCAGCGGCGATGGGATGAGCACGCCAGCGTTGTTGATCACGATGGTCACCTCCCGGGCCTGGGCGGCGAGGGACGATACCGCGTCCTGATCGGTGACATCGAGGACAACGGGCAGGATTCGCGGATCACCGCTGGTAGCGGGTTTGCGCGCGGTCACGTAGACCTTCGCCGCACCGCGCTCCACCAGTGCCTCGGCGAACGCCTTGCCGAGACCGCGCTGGCCACCGGTCACCAGCGCCACGGAATTCTCGATCGCGACCATGGACGGACCTCCTTCTGAGTAAAATAGATTATTAGTATCATCTATACCGTGAGGGAAGTGTACCCACCATGCCCCGAGCATCCCGGGCCGAAGCCGAGCGGCACCGTGAGCAGGTGATCGAGGCCACGGCGAAGCTGCTGCGCGCGCACGGCGTCGACAGGGTGAGCGTTCCGCAGGCGATGGCCGCGGCGGGGCTGACCCACGGCGGCTTCTACCGCCACTTCAGCTCCAAGGACGACCTGATCGCCCAGGCCTGCTCGGCCGCGTTCGCCGAACGGGCCACCGCCCTGGACGACCTCACACAGCGCACCACCCCCGGCCGCGCCCGCACCGAATTCCTGGCGGGCTATGTGTCGGCCCTGCACCGCGACAACCCCGCCCTCGGCTGCCCCGGCCCGGCCCTCGCGGTGGACGCCGCCCGCGCCGAACCCGGCGACCCCCTGCGTCAGGCGTTCGCCACCGGCTTGCGCGGCATGGTCGACAGGATGCGGCAGTTCGACGACGGGAACGAGGAGGCGGTGCTCGTGGAGTTGTCCACCATCGTGGGAGCGTTGCTGTTGTCACGGGCCTGCGCCGACGACGACCTGTCCGACCGCATCCTCACCGCGGTCCGCGAACATCTCGTGGGTGACGCGAACGGGGAGACAAGCCCCGCCGAGTAACCCGGAGCTCCGCGCCCAGCGGCCGGGGCCGTCCTGTCGTGCCGATGCGGCCAGCGCTCGGCGCACCCGGCCATCACCAACGCCGTGGTCGAACGGCTCGCGGACGGGTTCGAGGCGGTGCGGCCCTCACCGGCGGCCGCCGAACGCGGCCTGCTGGAGGGCCCGTAGACCCACCGCGCCGGTGATGGCGTCGCGCGCCGGCGAGCACCGTCGTGGTCGACGAAAACCCGGGGCGCCAAGGCGAGCGCTGCGTCAAAGTAGGGGTGCTGGTAAGAATCGAGCCGCACGGCCTAAAGCCACGGTGCGTAACCGGGAGCTCCCGGCCAGCTTGACACAAAAGTCGATGCCCTCGCTGACGCAACGCGGAAGAGAACAGAGAACGCCGAGAAGGCCGTCGAGCAAGCCCTACGCCGCGCCCGCTCCGCCAGCGGACCGGTGACCATCGCCCGCATCGCCGCCGAGGCGGGCGTCTCCACCGACTTCATCTACAAGCAGGCGGCCACACGCGTAGCTCGCGACTATGGCACCCAGTTCGCCCTCCGTGGCCCCGTCGTCATCGTTGGCAAGAGCAGCCACGGAGACACCATCGTGGCCATCAGCCTTTCCACCGATCAGATCGACACCATCCGCCGCAGAATGGGATGATCGTAAGAATCGTGGCAGGAGCCCCAAACGAGGGGGATAGCAGCCCGCGCGAGGGGATGAGCACGGTTTGGTCCGGACTCATCCCGAACGTCCCGACCGGGACTCGCTTTCGGCGGGCATGACGATCATCTATCGCGATCTGCCGCGATGGTGCTGGTTGGGCTGTGTGACGCATTTCTTGCGTCACCCCGTTTAGGCTGCTTGGCGTGAACCAGCCCCCGTATCAGCAGTATCCGGCACCGATGCCCCCGCCGGGTAACGGTCCGCTCCGGAAGAGGCCGGGCCTGCTCGCTGTGATCATCTTGGCGGCTTGCCTCGGCGTGAGCCTCGTGGGCGTCGGCGGATATCTGGTCGTCCGCGCCGTGACCAAGCCCGTACACAACGGCGTGACCGCGGTCATCTTGCAGCCGACCGCCGAGGTGTGTCAGAGAAAATGCACCAAAGCGGGCCTTTAATACCCATCAAGCGCGGGAGGGGTTAAAGGGGATCCTGGCGTAGTTCTCGCCGGG
>NZ_JBEZYD010000043.1:0-118095 GCF_040638335.1 Nonomuraea sp. NPDC026600 | reverse complement strand
TACGCCACCCACCCGAACCACTCTCGACCGACCAGCGCTGACAGCTCTGCACGTTTACCCGTACTCAGCTCTGCACTCCAAGTAGTACGCCGACAGCGTCCGTCAGAGGATCCTCAACCGGGCACTCGGACGTGCGGCCACGGAGATCACGGAAGCACAGCTCGAGAAGCCGCCGCCGCGTCTCAGATAGGTGGTCCGCGAAACTGTCCGGTGATGGGGGACTGCTGTGGGCCGGCCTGAACGTCGAACCCGGCGACCTGCCAACCTCAGATGGGTGTAGCTCTTCCTCAGTGAGTGCCTGAGCTGGGGTTTTGTGGTCATGACTGTTCGACCCGTTGTCACGGTGACGATCACGCGCGAGACGCGGCAATGTCCTTGAGCACGTCCAAAAGGTCGATCACGCCCCACCGGCGGGAGATCTCCACCTTCAGCGCCTTCAGGCCTGTTCGGCTCCTGCTGCTTATTCAGTGGCGACGCGCTGATCCACGGCTCGCCCCTCTTCCGTGTGACCTTCGCCCCGCCGGTGGTGCCCCTGCGCATCGCCGTCTCCAGCCGATCCAGGTCGGCGGTGTGGCGGCGTTGCGGGTCGGCGATGAACGCCGGCGGGTCGCGCGGCTTGGACAGGACCTCGTAGTGCACGTCCCGGTTGTCGTCGAAGCCGGCCGGCAGGTTGGCCTTGGGGTTGCGCCAGGACTTGCCGCCCTCCACCCAAATCTCCGCCGCTGACTCGGATCGAGCGCAGTCGCGATCTCACCGAGCTGGTCGGCGCGTGCTCGGTGTTCGTGGCCGCGGTGGGCCCGGGTACCGCCGACGCTGCGCGGGCACGCCCTCACCGCCGAGAAGGCCACCGTGGCACGCAATCGCGCGACCGCCACAGGCCGAAGTTCCCCAAGAAGGCCGTCGAGTCCGGCGATGTGAGCCTGGCGCGGCTGCTGCGCGGCGAGTAGCGCCATGCCCTCCAGGGGCTTGGTCGATCATGCCGAGGTAGTCTCTCTGAAAGGCGACAGCTACAGTACCGGCTCAACGACCGAGACCTCGGCCGTGTCCCCGCGGCCAAGACCGACAACTAAAGATGAAGACTTCGGGTGGTTCAAGGTTCACCCGGAACATTCGGGTCACGATCGAGCCGGAATTGACGCCGCGATCGGATGAGCTTGTGATGGCTCACATTGTTTGATATCCGACCGATATCGGCCATGAGGTGCTGCTGCATCGGGCATTTGATTTAACGGAATTAACAACCCAAGGGCCGTATACCGTGGTGTAGCTACCGCTGCTGTCCTGGCAGAAGAGCACGACCCGTGTCTGAGTCACTCCGGCACCGCTGCACAGCGCCCAGCCAGTGCCGCCGATAGTGCCGATCTGCGCGTTAGTGCTGCAGGTCGCTGCCTGAGCGGGAGCGGTCGGTGACATTAGGGTTGTCGCGGCGGCGATCGCGGCCACCGCGGCCGCCGAAACGCCGAACTTCTTGATACGGCCCATTAGTTACCTCCTTCGGAGTCGATGTTTACTGCTTGATGGTAGTCACAGCCTTGGTGGAGATCCATAGGGGAAGGTATGCAATTTTAGTGAGCGGTTTACGGGCTGGCCGCAGGGCCGCAGATTGTAGTCCGGAATAGAGAAACAGTCTTTCTGTTTGAGAAGCTCAATCGGGCGTAGCTCTTCCTCAGTGGCTGGAGCGATCAAGCCGTGAGGGAGTATCCGTTCTGGTAGTCCCGTTCGTGTTGCCGGGCGCGGCGGAAACGCCAGTATTCGTCGAGATCACCGTTGGCGATCAGGGCGCGGAGTTTCAGGACGGCTTCGGCTCCGGCCAGGCCCCAGCGTGCCCCGGCGAGGTCGAATCTGTCGGCGATCAGATGGCGGCAGGCGCCTTCGATCACGCCGGTCGCGATCGGCCATCCCGCCTCCAGCGCCTGGTCGTAGCGCAGATACTCGACGTTGTTGGTGAGGTAGCGGATGCACGCCTCGATGCCGTCGCGGCGGTGGGCGGCCGTGGTGGCCGCCTGGCCGGACAGCGCGGTGATGACGTGGCCGGTGTGCCCGGCCCGGCCGCCGGGACAGCGATCACATCGTGCGGCCGGCGAGGCGCGGGCTCGGCGTCGTAGACCACCCCGCTCAACCGCCTGGCCTTGTCGAGCCCGCATGTGTCCACGGGCGGAGAACACTTCGACCCTGCGAGGTTCATGGGGCGGATCATGATCGAAGCAGCATCCGCCGCTGATGCCACGAAATCGCGGACATCCGCCATGGACCTAAGTAGAGTTCTAGCATGGGTACACCACGGATGACCCTTCAGACCCAACTCGTACTTCGAGCCCTCCTTGTAGACGCGACCCGCGAAATGTACGGCCTGGAGATCTGCGCCGCAGCCGGTCTCCAGGCCGGCACCATCCATCCGATCCTCGCCCGCTTCGAGGGAATCGGATGGCTCGAGTCCCGATGGGAGGACCTCGATCCACATGAGGCCAAACGCCCGCGGCGCCGCTACTACAGGTTGACACCAGACGGGTTGGAGCAAGCACGTGGAGCGCTTGCAGAGGCCGCTGCGAAAGCGCCGCAACTGTCTCTCCTGCCTCAGCGTCCGATTACAGGCGGTGCCACATGAGCAGTAAAAATGCTCAGGCGATTACCGAGCGTGATGCAGCAATTGAACTCGCCAGTGTCGCTGAACTCGCCCATGGTGATGCGCTCGATCTCGCCCACGAATTCGACACAGTCCTAGATCAAGCGCATGTGTGCGACCTGGCCGTCTATATGGACGTTGTCGCTTATCTCAGTCGCCTTGATGAACGTAGCTACCTCTTCGAACAAAGGTTGGAACTTGTACATACACTTGCCTACAACCTAGAACTCGATCACAACGTCTATCAGGCGCAAGATCTCGTCCGTCGTCTTATCAACCAGATCGCTCGGCACCTTCCTCTCGACCGTCCTTACTTCTTGGCTACTTACGGGCGAGAGGTCGGCGACGAACTGAGTCGCGCGCTGCGTGATCTTGCCTGGGCTTTGAGTAACATCTCTCGAGTTGCTCTTAATTCTGCGCACAGCGCAGAGAAGACTATCGCAATGCGCCCAGGAGGCGTATCACGGTCGGCGGCGGGTCTGCTGAAAGTCGGTCTGCAAATTGTGCCCAGCGCTGATCGCGAGCGTTATCGGGAAGAGCTGCTGGCAGATCTGCATGACATTGCGTCGGGAAAGGCTCCCAAGCTGGCGCAATTACGCTACGCGATCAATCAAGTGCTCCACGCTTTGCCCCTCCGGCTGAGCCTTCGACACCCCACGCGTTACGTACGAGATATAGCGTTTCGCCTTACGTATTGGATTCTGTCATCTGATGTCCGAACGTGGGGATTGCTCGGGCCGTTCATGGGCTGGGGTATCGTCAACATCCATCTTCAACAGGGATGGGGGTCCGCACTCTTCACCCTCCCCGGCGTAGTCGCTTTCTATGCAGGAATTGAGTGGATACGTAAGCGCTGGCGTGTCAAGTGAACGTCCGAACGTCTTTATCGGGAACAGAGTAGAAGGTGAGGTCGGCGGGCGTGGTGACCGAGAGCGCAGAGCCACCGACCCAACGCCGTTTGGTTAATGATCACGCTCTGGTTCGAGGTTGCCGGGCAAGAGCGCGACGGTGGGCGGTCCTGCGTGCCGGATGCCCTTGTCGGAGGGGCGGCGTTCTCTATAGCTGCTTCGTCGGGTGTGTTCGACGGCTCGGGGGTAACTGCGGTGCTGGCGGGAGGGGTTGCGATTGCGAGGCTGGCCGACTTGGTGGACGGTGCGCGTCCAGAGGGTGTCGTGGGGTGCAGGGGAAAGGCCGCCCGGCCAGTGATCGAGCGGCGCACGCTGCGGAGGGTAGTCAGGTACTTGATCCGGTCGGGGGAGCCCCCTCGGTGGTGGCCGCGACGCAGTTCAGGGTGGCCAGGGCCCAGTGGGTGAGTAGGCCAGGGTCTGTTCATCGTCCCAGCAGCCCGACACATCCGCCGCGACGATCGCGTGACTGGCGCACGCTGATGGCCACGACCCGGGCCTGCGCAAATGCGGTCTCATAGCCGCCTGCGCTGTCCTTGGGGAACTCTTCGAGGTTCGTCGGCGTGTCGGGCAGGTCGAGTACGAATCCGTCGATCGCCATCAGCCGTCGGCGGCCGAGCCATGCACCCATCGTCGCGAAGGGGGCGGCTGGGCGGGCCACACGCTCGAACACCTCCTTGACCGGCCCGGCACCCAAGCGCCGCCTGGCCTGTACGCGGCCAAGCTGAAGGGCTCCCCGGAGATGATCTAGGCTGGGCGCCTCGATCTACGACAGGTGGCGGCCTTCTTGCTTCCGTTACCGGTGATTCCCCCGCGTTGGGGGTTGTCCTTGTTGAACCTGGCGGCGCTGGCGGCTCCCGCTTCGCGTACCGCCTGGTGGGACTTCCTCGAAGAGCTGGCCTACTACTGGACGAGCTCTGTCTGCCCTTTGAGTAGTGAGCCGCCGGTCTTTACGGATGTCGGCTGGCTGGTGGAGATCCACTGGGCAACCATGTTCGCGGAGTTGAACGGCTGGCCCACCGCGGTGATGGCGCTCGGTCTGAGTGCGGCTCTCGCCCTTGGGGGAAGGCGGGGCGCCATCGCTGGGTGGATGACTGCGGCGCTGTTCGTGGTGATCGCTGTGATGTTCACGATGCCCTACGCCATCGAGATCGTCTCGGATGGCTGTATGGACACGCTCCGTTTCGGAGGTTGGGACATCGTCGAGTATGGACCGCTCCTGCAGTATGTGACCGGCGCGGTGCTGGTCATGTTCTTGGCGCTGGTTCGGCGGGAGGAGACGAATCGTTGCGCCCCGCTCGGGGGAACGCTGTCGGCCGCAGGTCGTACGGCCGCCGTACGAGTGGCGAGGTGACCTGAGCAGGCGTCAGGCGAGCATGCGGTTGGCGAAGTAGATCAAAGCAGTGGCCCCATGATCACATCGGTGATCATGGGGCCACTATCGTTGGGACGCTCAGCAGAGGGTCTCGTAGAACTCCGGATAGGAGCCCCGCGTGCCCACCCATGTCTCATCCCCGACGCAGTTCTCGTACTTGATCCCCGTCAGCGTGGTGCGGGTCGAGTCAGTGTAGTAGTACGTTTCGCAGTGGTAGTCGATCCTGCAGGCGCGGGCGTGCGCGGGCGAGCTGATAACGGTGAGGGTGCCGAGAGCGAGCAGGACGGCCAGCGATGCGCGGCGAATCATGAAGATCCTTCCTGGGGTGAGGAGCGCTGCTGCTCTCGATGATCGATCATCGAAGTGAATAGATCAATAAGGTCAATACTGGTAATCAACGGGTTAAAACGACTGTCAGACCGAACGATGTGCTGCCGAGTTCGTCGGTGACCGCGGCCTGAGTGCGCTGGCGCAGTCTCCGAGGCGAACGGGCCTCTCGCGTTGTGTCCGGCTGTCTGCGATGATCACCGACGTTCTACGGCCTGCCACGGTCGATACGCGGCGCCGACCGCCGCCCCGGCGGAAGTGGTCGGGGCGGCGGCGCGTGGCCGTGATGAGGTGGGGGTTACTCGAAGATCAGTCCCACGCCTGGGACGCACTTGGGCTTCTTGGGAGACATGACGAGGCCGTCTATGGTTATCGGAGTCTGCAGCGGTCCGCCCTGGACCTTCACCCCCGCGTAGTACTCATAGCGGACCGGCCGGAAGATGTCGCACGGGTCCTTGGGAATGTACTGGGCCGGGATCCAGGTCGACTCGCCGCCACCACCGCCGGGTGAACCCGTGTCGGGGCCGCCCGGAGTCGGCGGGCCGGGGAACGGGAGGACTTTGTCGGGGTCGAACCAGAGGTCCCACGACAGGACGATGCCGTTCGGGGTGATGGCGCGGCACACGCTGTCGATGTCGGTGTCCTCGCAGAGCGTCTTTCCCATCCCCGGATCGCCACGCACCGCCACGGCCCGCAGCGCTCCGTCCGCAGCGCCCGACACGGAACTCGCGAGGAGGCTGAGCTCAGCGTCGCGACCGATCGGCCTGCCGTATGTCGCTCCGTTGGCCATCTCGCCCTGAACATCCAGTCCGGTGAGTGAAGGTAGCAGACACAGCCAGCCTAATCGGATGATCGTCAGTTGGGAATACGTCGCTACCGTTGCCCCGGGCAGTTTCGGGGGCCGACGCTCTGCCCCGCACCGACGACGGTGACCTGGGCAGGGCTTCCCGGCACTATGGCGGCGGCCGTGCACACGATCTGCTCGACGGCCAGTGTGGACAGTTCGCTGGCCGGAGTGGACAGGGTCACCACCAAGGGGCGGCCCGGCTCGGCGGTCACCGAGAACGGGCCGACTTCGAACGGGACATCGGTGGTGAATCCGTGCGCCTGTTCCCTCGCGGTGGGGCCGTCTGCCAGCATCGCGAGCCTGTCCGATAGGTACAGTTGGCCACCGGGCCGCGTCACCGCGCTGAGTCGGCCGTTCTTGACCAGGTAGAGGGTGATCGTCGGGGTTGCTTCAACGCGCCCGCTGGGCGGGTCGCCGGCGGTGATGGCGTCGCTGGGTCGCACGCCGCAGCCGGCCACGGCGACGAGCGATACGAGGCCCGCGGCGAGCACGCGGCGGGCGAGCCCGGTCCTCACTCAGGCTCTCCGTCCGGATCGGGTGCCCGGCGTGGCAGGCGCAGCGTGAACATGGCGCCGCCGTCCGGGGCGTTGGTGACGGTGAGGTCGCCTCGGTGCAGGCGCGCGTTCTCCCGTGCGATGGCGAGGCCGAGGCCGCTGCCCTCGGACCTGGTCCTGGCCGCGCTGGCCTTGTAGAACCGGTCGAACACGTGCGGCAGCACCGCTTCGTCCAGCCCCGGTCCGTGGTCGCGGACCTCCAGAGCGATCCAGTGCGGGTCGGCGGAGAGCCGTACCGACACCGGTGGCTCGCCGTGCCGCAGGGCGTTGCCGACCAGGTTCGCGAGGATGACGTCCACCCGGCGCGGGTCCAGCAGTGCCGTCACCGCGGGTGGCAGCTCGGTGTGCACCGGCTCCGACCAGCCCCGGGCACGCAGGGTCGAGCGCACCAGCTCGGCCACGTCGACCTCGTTCAGCACGAGGGCCGCGACGCCGGAGTCGAACCTGCTGATCTCGATGAGGTCGTTGACCAGCCCGGTGAGGTTGAGCGTCTCCTGGCTGACCAGCCTGGCGGCCTGGCCGGCGTGCTCGGGCAGCCCGGCCGCCTCCTCGTCGAGGACGTCGGCGACCGCGGCGAGCGCGGCCAGCGGAGTGCGCAGCTCATGGGACACGTCGGCCACGAACCGGCGGGCGTCGGCCTCCATCTCGCGGAGCTGCTTGACGTGCCGTTCCAGTTCCGCGGCGGTGTTGTTGAACGTACGTGCCACATCGGCCAGCTCGTCGGAGCCGCGGACCACGATCCTGGTCCGCATCTCGCCCTCGCCCAGCAGGCGTGCCGCCCGACCGAGCTCGCGCACCGGGCCCAGCACGCCACGGCCGGCCAGCCACGCCAGGACGACCGCGAACGCCAGGGCCGCCCCACCGGTGCCCCAGGCCGACAGGGCGAGCTCGTCGATGCTGAGCTGTTCGGCAGCCAGGCTGCGCGCGACGTAGACCTCGATGCCGGACAGCCGCGTCGGCCGACCCTGCTCGACGATCAGCAACGGCGTGCCGACGATCAGCCAGGGCCCGTCCTGCAACACCACACGTTGCCACGCGGTAAGGCCGCCGGCCACCTCCCGTCGCAACTCCGGTGAAATCACCCCGAGATTCACGAGTGGCGGCTTCCCGCCCGGCCTCCAGCGCCCTGGCGGCCCGACCTCCGGCGGCCCGACCTCCGGCGGCCCGACCTCCGGCGGCTCGGCGGCCGGCGAGTGCATCTCGCCGTAGACGGCGAACCCACAGCAGTCATGGTCGGTCGCGGCGGTGGCGATCTCGTCGAGCTGGTCCTGGTCCGGTGTCGCAGTCTGCAACGGGTAGAGCGCCTGCAGGCGGCTTGTCATCGCGTGCACCGCGGCATCCTGCGCCCGTTGCAAGATGGCGTTGCGGGCCTGGACGTACATCCCGCCGGACACCGCCGCCGCGGTGACCACACACAGCAGCGCGAACGCGAACAACAGCCGGGCACGCAGCCCCAGGCTCGGCCGAGGTGCCACCGGCGGCTCACACCGGCCCGAACCGGTACCCGAACCCACGCACCGTCTGCACGTAGACGGGCGCCGCCGAGTCGTCCTCGATCTTCGCGCGCAACCGCTGCACGCACGCGTCCACGAGACGCGAGTCGCCGAAATACCCGTGCTCCCACACCGACTCCAGCAACTGCTGGCGGCTGTGCACCCGGCCCGGCGTGCCGGAGAGCTCGAGCAGCAGGCGCAGCTCGGTCGGGGGGAGGCTGACCGGCACGCCGCGGTTGGCGACCACCAGCCCGGCCCGATCGATGGTCAGGTCCCCGTGCCGCTCCAGCTCCGCCTGGTCCCGGCCGATCCGCCGGAGCACCGCGCGAATGCGTGCTTCGAGCACCCTGGGCTGCACCGGCTTGACCACGTAGTCGTCGGCGCCCGCCTCCAACCCGGCCACCACGTCGATGTCGTCGCCGCGCGCGGTCAGCATGATGATCGGTATCTCCCTGGCGGCCCGGATGCGGCGGCAGACCTCGAACCCGTCCATGCCAGGCAACATCAGATCGAGCACGACGACGTCGGGAAGGTCCGTACGCAGCCGGTCCAGCCCCTGCTCGCCGGACTCCACCGCGCGCACCCCGTACCCATGCCGGGTCAGGGCCAGCTCAAGGCCCTCCCGCACGGCCGGGTCATCCTCGATCAACAACACTCGCGACACGCCGCCGAGTTTCACCGCACGCTCCGTAACTCGTCCGCCGGTCAACCCCATCCACTATCGGCCGGCCGTGTCCCCGCCTCGTACGCGCCGTGTCATGGTTGTGTCACGGTCGCGCCGACGGTGGCCGCCGTCGATAAACCATGACATGCGGCGCATAACGCACGAACATTCGTCGCCAATCGTAGTTCGTCATGAACGAACCACGCACTATCCCACCTCGGCCCCGAGACCGGCTGTACGCCGCGGTCACGCTGGTGCTCGCGGTGCTCCTGCTGCCCGTGGCGTTCGTCCGCCATCCCGACCGCGCCCGCGAACTGGCCTGCCGCTGGGCGTTACGGATGCGATTCCCCGCCGAGGACCTCACCGGGCTCACCGACGGCGCCATGGCGGCGTTCATCGCGGCGCGCACCGAGGCGCTCTGGCGTCACGGCCAGCTCATCGGCCTCACCTCGGGATACCGCGATCCCCTTGTCCAGCAACGGATGTTCGACGAGGAGGTGCGCCGCTCCGGCTCCCCGGTCTTGGCACGCATGCTCGTGCTACCACCGGCGGAATCCAACCACGTCAAGGGCATCGCGCTGGACGTGCGCCCCCACGAAGGCGCGCGCTGGCTCGAGGAACACGGCGCCCGCTACGACCTCTACCGCATCTACGACAACGAGTGGTGGCACTTCGAGCACCGCCCGGACAGCGGCGGCACGCCACCACGACGACGACCCCACCCGGCGTGGGTATCGACCGGGCGTTCGGACAGGGGTTAGGGGTATGTCATCGGGGAGTAGCGACAAGTCCGGATTGCTGGGATGGCGCCTGCGAGCAGCGCGCGAGCTGGCGTTCGTGGGGCGGGAGGAAGAGCTCGCGGTTTTCCACGCGGCGTTGTACGGCGGCGGCTGCAGCGTTCTGTACGTGCACGGTCCTGGCGGCATCGGGAAGTCGGCCTTGTTGCGGCGGTTCGCTCACGAGGCCGCGGTGGCGGGGCGGCCGGTGTCCATGGTGGACGGGCGCATGCTGGAACCGTCGCCGGCGGTGTCCGAGGCCGAGGCCGAGCTGGGGCTTCGCGATGCGGACGCGGTGCTGCTGGTCGACCACTTCGAACGAATTCAGGGCTTGGAGGGATGGCTGCGCGAGCGGTTCCTGCCGCGGGTGCCCCTGGGGGCGCTGGTGGTGATCGCGGGGCGGAACCCGCCGGATATGCGGTGGCAGGCGGATCCGGGATGGGCGGGTGCGCTGGAGGTGCTGCCGCTGCGAGACCTGCGGGCCGGAGACGCGCGGGCCCTGATGGACTCCTCCGGGGTGCCGGCCGAGTCGCGCGAGCCGCTGCTGGCCTTCGCCGGTGGTCATCCGCTGGCGCTGCTCCTGGGGGCGGCCGTGGCGGTGAAGGACGGCGGGGCCGGCCGGCGGTGGACGCCGAATCAGGACGTGGTGGCCACGTTGCTGGATCAGCTGGTGGGCGAGTTGCCTTCGGCGGCGCATCGGCATGCTCTGGAGATCTGCGCGCATGCGTACATGACGACGGAGGACCTGCTGCGGGCGGCCTTGCCGGAGGACGCCGGGACGTTGTTCCGGTGGTTGCGGCGGTTGCCGTTCGTGGAGTCGGGCAGTCTCGGGCTGTTTCCGCATGACGTGGTGCGGGAGCTGCTGGAGGCGGACCTGCGATGGCGGGATCCCGAGGGGTACGCGGTGATGCACGACCGCATTCGTACGCAGTTGGCGGAGAGGGTGCGCGCGGCGAGCGATGTGGACGTGCTCGGCGCGGTGGCGGCGCTGCTCTACCTGCATCGCGACAACGGGGCGCTAGCCGGTTTCCACGGCCGCCACGACGAGGGCGAGTTCCAGGAAGAGGTGTTGCGGGAGGAGGACGTCGGCACGTTGCTCCGGGTGGCGACGGCAGCGGAGGGTGCGGCGGCCGCGGGCTGCGCCGCCTTCTGGGCGGAACGTCAGCCGGAGGCGTTCCGGCTGTATCGACGGACCGAAACCGGCGAGCCCGTGGCTTTCTCCGCGTGGTTGCGGTTGGCGGAACTCGATGAGGAGGAGCTGACGGCCGATCCCATCGTGGCCATGGCGTGGGCGCACGCGCGTGCCACCACGCCGTTGCGCGCCGGTGAACATGTGGCGGTCGGCCGACTTTGGGCGCTGCCGCCGTATCGGAACTCGCCGCTGATGGATTTGATCCAGTGGCGAGTGATCGGCAATTGTCTGCGGGCGGAGCGGATGGCCTGGTCATATATCGAGATACGGCATCCGAACCAAGCGTGGGGTTCCGGGATGCGTGACATCTCCGAGCAGCCGCGGCTGGGGGATGACGCCTGCACCCTGTTCGTTCATGACTGGCGCGCGGTGCCGGCGCGGGCGTGGCTGGAGCGGCTCGTCGCGGGGCCAGCCGGCGGCCCGAGTGCCGCGACGGCGAAACTGGCGGTGCTGTCCCAGACGGAGTTCGCTGAGGCGGTTCGCAAGGCGTTGCGCCAGTTGTCGCGGCCGGCCGCGCTGGCCGCTTCCCCACTGACGCGCACCAGGCTGATCGCCGAGCGGGCCGGGCAGAACCCGGCCACGGCGCTGGGTGACCTGCTACGCCAGGCGATCGACGGCCTGCGTGAGGATCCGCGCTCGGTCAAGTTCCACCGGGCGCTGTCCGTCACGTTCCTCCGCGGCACGCCCACCCAGGAGCTGGCCGCGGAACGACTCGGCCTCCCCTTCACCACCTACCGCCGCCATCTGACGGCCGGCATCGAACGTGTCCGCGCCGACCTGTGGCACCGGGAGCTGTACGGCACTAGCGCAAGATCCACCTGAGCCGTCACATCGTGTCAGTCGGCGAGCGCGAAGCCGGCCGCCGCCTCCGCGTGCAGTCGAGCGCTCGGCAGCACCGGGATGGCGCTGTCCTTCTCACCGATCAGCAGCTCGATCTCCGTGCAGCCGAGGATGACGCCTTCAGCGCCGTCGTCTGCGAGATCATCGATGATCTGGGCGTACGCGTCCCTGGACGATTCCCGGAGCACCCCGCGCACCAGTTCGTCGAAGATCACGCGATGGACCAGTTCCCGCTGCTCACGCCGCGGGATGACCACGTCGAAGCCGTGGGCGGCCAGCCGATCCCGGTAGAAGGGCTGCTCCATGGTGACCTGAGTGCCCAGCAGGCCGACCTTGCGCATGCCCCTGGCACGGACCTCGGCGCCCAGGGCGTCGGCGATGTGCAGCACGGGCACGCTCACGGCCCGCTCCACGTCGTCGCTCACCCGGCTGAAGGTGTTGCTGCAGATGAGCAGGAGGCCGGCGCCGAGATCCTCCAGTTTGCGGCCCGCACCGGTCAGCAACGTACTCACCTCGTCCCAGCGGTCGGTGAAGATGAGGTTCTCGACGGTCGTGTAGTCGACCGACCAGATGAGGCTGTTGGCGGAATGGCTGCCGCCGAGTCGCTCGCGTACCCGCTGGTTGATGATCTGGTAGTAGATCAGCGTCGATTCCCAGCTCAACCCGCCGATGAGACCGATAGTGCGCATGGAACTCCGTTTCGCCAGCTTGTTCAGCAGGGCCATCACTAGGCGCAGGCCAGCGCACGGGCGCAGGCACCGAGCCCGATCTCGCTGGAGGCCTTGACGAACACCACGTCTCCCGGTTCGAGAAGTGCGGTGGCCAGCCTGAGGGCCCCGGCCACGTCCTCGACGGTATGGACGGCCATGCCCTGGTCCGAGGACGCCGCTGCCCACGCCATCGCGAGCGGATCCCCTGCTCCGACCGCGATCAGCACGTCGAAGCGGAGGTCGGCGACGAGCCGGCCCATCTCCGCGTGCCGGGCGCGGGAGGCGTCCGCCTGCTGCCCCATCGCGCCGAGCACGGCGACGGTACGACGGGTACCGGCCAGGGCCTTCACCGCCCGCAGCCCGGCCCGCATGGATTCGGGGCTGGCGTTGTAGGCGTCGTCGACGATGGTGATGCCGTCAGGTCGTTCGACGATCTCCAGCCGGCCCGCGGAGCGCCGCCGGGCGGCGGTCAGCCCATCGGCGATCTCGGCGACGCCCAGGCGGAGCGCGGTGGCGACGGCGGCGGCGGCCAGGGCGTTGCTCACCTGGTGCTCGCCTATGAGGTCGAGCTCGACCGGGGCGCGGCCGGAGGGCGTCACCAACGTGAACGCGGTTCGCGCGCGGTCGGCCATCCGCACATCTTCGGCGCGCACCTGCGCCTCCGCCGACCCGCCGTACAACAGGATCTGGGCCCTGGTGCGGCCGGCCATGCCCATGACGTACGGGTCGTCGGCGTTGAGCAGCGCGAACCCGTCCGCCGGAAGTGCCTCGACCAGCTCGCCTTTGGCCTTGGCCACGTCGGCCGGCCCGGCTCCCATACGCTCCACATGTGCCGTGCCGACGTTGAGCACCAGCCCGACCTGGGGCGGTGCGAGCCCGGTCAGGTACGTCAGGTCGCCCTTCCGGCCCGCACCCATTTCCAGCACCAGGTATCGGGTGGTGGCATCGGCACGCAGCACGGTGAGCGGCAGCCCGAGCTCGTTGTTGAACGATCTGTCGGTGGCGACCGTCGCGGCGTGCCGTTCGAGCACCTGTGCCAGCAGGTCCTTGGTCGTGGTCTTGCCCACGGAGCCGGTCAGGCCGATCACGGTCGGGCTGATGTGTTCGAGCAGGTGCCTGGCCAGCAGGCCGATCGCGAGCTGGACGTCCTCGACCACGAGGGCGGGCACGCCGACGGGCCTCGAGGCCAGCACGGCGACGGCGCCGTCCGCGATGGCACCGGCCGCGTAGTCGTGACCGTCGACGCGGGCGCCGACCGTCGCGGCGAACAGGCCGCCAGGCACCACCTCGCGGGAGTCGACCGCCGAGGGCGCCGTCACCAGCGCCCGCGGGTCGCGCACGTCATACAGGCCTGCGCCGACGACCTGCGCGATCGTGTTCAGCGTCATGGGGATCACGAGCCGCTCCTGGCGAACGCGAGGTCGATGAGGCGGCGTAACAGGTCCGGGTACGGGACACCGCTTGCGGCCCAGGCCCTGGCGTAGACGGAACGGGAGGTGAAGCCGGGCATGGTGTTGATCTCCAGCACGTACAGGCGTCCCGTGTCCTCCTCATAGAGGAAGTCGGCCCGGGACAGGCCGTAGCCACCGATCGCCCGGAAGGCGCGCAGGGCCAGCTCGCGCACGTCCTCGGCCACCCGTTCCGGCAGCACGGCAGGGATGATGGCGAGCTCGGCCTGGCTGAGGTACTTGGCCTCATAGTCGAGCCAGTCGCCGGGCACGATGAGCTCGCCGGGCACCGAGGCATCCGGAGTGTCATAGCCGCCGAGCACACCGCAGATGATCTCGCGCGCGGTCACGCCCTGCTCGACGATGACCACCCGGTCGTGGGCCAGCGCCAGATCTACGCCCACGCGCAGTTCCTCCATGGAGGTGACACGTGAGATGCCGATGGAGGAGCCCATGCTGGCCGGTTTGACGTACATCGGCCAGTCGAGCGACTTCACCAGACCCCAGGAGTCGGTGGTGGTGCGCCATTCGTGCTCGGTGAACCACACATGTGGGGTGACCGGAATGTCCTCCGCCAGGAACGTGCGCCGCATCGCGACCTTGTTCATGGCCACGGCAGAGGACATGACGCCGCAGCCCACGTACGGGATGCCCAGCGTCTCCAGGTGACCCTGGACGACGCCGTCCTCGCCGAACGGCCCGTGCAGCACGGGGAAGACCACGTCCGCCAGATCGCGTCGCAGCTCCACCGGCCACCTGCCCTGCCGGTCGATGATGACGGCGACGGGCTCGTACCGATCCCTCGGCAGGGCATCGAGCACAGCCTGCGCCGACTGCAGCGACACCTCGTGCTCGGCGGACGGCCCACCCGCCAGCACAGCCACGCGTACGCGTTCGGTCACGATCGATCAGCCTTCCTCGGTGGCACGGAGACAGCACCGCTGGCGGCACGGTGTTCGCCGTCGCAGAGCCAGCCTGCCGAGTGTCGGCTTTTCGCCTGACCAGTTCCCAGGCCATTCGCTGTCCAGTTCCTGACCAAAGCGCGCCTGCGGCAAGACGATCATTGATACTCCCGGGGTATGTGAAGGTCATAGGTGGGCCCCGGCAGGCCATGGTCAGACGTCCAGATGTGTGGAGCGTTGGCGCAGGCGGGCGATGGTGGCGTCGACGTTCACGCCGCCGGCCCGGTTGTAGGGCAGCTTGGCCAGCAGCATCCCCATGGCGCAGGTGTCGGTGAGCGCGGCGAAGGCCAGGCCCGGTGCCGATGACCGCGGCGACGATCACGGCGGCGGGCAGCCAGAGACCCGCCACGACGGAGGCGAGCACGATGGTGCGTCGATCTGATCGAGGGGCAGGTTGATCGCGCCGTTGATGTGCGCGGAGGCGAACTCGGCGGGGGTGCGGACGTCCACGACGAGGACGTCGGGGTTGGCCGCGATCAGCGAGCGGGCGGAGGCGACGTCGATGCGGGACACGAAGGGGTTCTCCTGTTCGTAGCGAATTCGTAGCGAAAGGCGGGATCAGGCGGCGTCGCGCGTGCGGAGCGCGGTGACGACCTCAGAGACGCCCGCTCCGGTGAGCACGATCGGCCGATAGCCCTCGCGGGCGAGGAGGCCGCCGGCGATGGCGGCGCGGCGGCCGGAGGCGCAGGCGACGAGAACCGGCCGGGCGGGGTCGAGCTCGCCGGGGATTCCCTGGGCGAACAGGTCGGGCAGGAAGCACTCGATCGCTCCCGTCGGCCGTGTCCGCTCCCGCTCTCTGGGCATGCGCACGTCCAGCAGCTGAGCGTCCGGTCGGGTCAGGCGCTTGACGAAGGCGGCGAGCTCGGCCAGCTCGTAGGTCTGCGTGGCGGCCTCGCCGAGGTCGTGCACGACGCCGCGGACGGTGTCGATGCCGATCTGGGCGAGCTGGGTGACGGCCGCGACGACGTCCTGGTCGGGGCCGGCCACCAGCGTGATCGGTGCGGTGTCCGGCAGCAGCCAGCCTGTCCAGGTGCCGAAGTCGTCGTCCAGTTCGATGCCGATCGAGCCGGGCAGCATGCCGCGGGCCTGAGCCTGACGGGGCCGGATATCGACGACGTGAGTGTCTTCCATGGGGCGGTCGAGTTCGGGCACCCGGATGGGTGGCATGGGCGGCACGCCGAGGGTGTTGGCCGGCCCCATGCGCCGATAGAAGGCGGGGATGGGCATAGGGGCGGCCAGTAGCGTGTCGGCGAACTTCCCGGGTTCGTCGATGGCCAGCAGTGGATTGTCCTTCAGCTCCGCGCCGATGGTGGAGGTCAGCCTGCCGGCGTTGGTGGCGGTGCAGAAGGAGCCTTCGCCGTGGGTCGGGTACAGGGCGATGTCAGGCGGCAGCGCTGCCAGGCGGTGCAGGGAGAGGTGCTGGAGGCGGGCCAGGGAGCGGGCGCGTTCGGGGCCGAGCAGGTCGGGCCGTCCGGCCGAGGCGACGAGCAGGCTGCCGCCGGAGAACAGGGCGGCCGGATCGCCGTCGATGAGCACCAGGTAACTGGTGTGCTCAGGGGTGTGGCCGGGGGTGTGGAAGGGCCGGACGGTCAGGCTGCCGCCGTTGATGTCCTCCAGGTGGAAGGCGGGCGTGTGCGGGTAGGCGGGCGCCGCCGCGGCGGGCAGCACCAGCTCGGCGCCGGTGCTCAGGGCGGCCTGCTCGGCGCCGGAGACGTAGTCGTTGTGCAGGTGGGTCTCCAGCACGAACCGCAGGTCCACATCGCGCTCGGCGGCGGCCTCCAGGAAGCGGTCGATATCGCGCTGGGGATCGACGAGGACCCCCTTGCCCTCGTGAGTGAGCAGATAAGTCTGGTCGCCCAGACCTGGGGTGCGGAACGCCGTGACGTCCATGCGCTTACTCCTTCTCAATACCCCGGGGGGTATAATTGGGTTAAAAATAAGCGGCCGCGAACGTCGCGGCCGCAGGTGTCAAGCCAGAGCGAGGAAGAGTTTCTCCAGCTCGGCCACGCTCATGGGGGGCTGGTCGCCACGGTTCTGGGCGTCCTGGCAATGGCGCAGTCCAGTTGCGACGATCTTGAAGCCGGCCCGATCGAGGGCCTTGGAGACTGCGGCGAGCTGGGTGAGCACCTTCGCGCAGTCCTCGCCCGCCTCGATCATCGCGATCACGCCGGCTAGCTGGCCGTGTGCCCGCTTCAGCCGGGTCAGTGCGTCGCCCACCATGCTTTCGTTCAGCTCCATGTCCCAACCATACCCCAGGGGGTATCTGAAAAGGCAAATCGACCGTGTCGGCGCCGGGCGGGATCGACCTGACCCCGCCCGAGCGGCGCGACCTGGCGCTTTACGTTCTGCCATCACCGGGTCGGAAACCGCCGGCGTCGGCCTCGACTCAAGCGCGTTCGAAGGGGAGTACTTCCGTCAGATGGAGGATCAGCGCCCCGGGATTCCTGGTCTGTGTCATGATCCTGCCCGGCCCGGTGAACTCGAAGACCAGGCCTTCGCCTGACTTCAGTGATTGGACGGTCTTACCCTCGACCGCCCGGCGCAGATTGCTCTTGACCGTCTCGTCGTAGGCGACCAGGTGCCCGGAATCCACCACGACCTGCTGCCCCGCTGCCAGCGTGATCACGTCCATCGCGCCGTAGCAGCCGAGTACGACGACGCCGTCGCCCTGCGCCTTGATGAGGAAGCCGCCCTCGCTGCCGATGAGGTTGGACATGCCGCCCCACTTGGTGACGATGTCCACGCCCTCGCTGGACCCGATCCACGATCCCCTGGTCAGCATCAGCGAGTTCTCGCTCCGCACCTCGGCGGACTGGACGTCGCCCGGCAGGTGGTGCGCCACGTCCACCCACCCGCCACCTTCCGGAGCGGTGTAGCGAGTGGTGAACAGCGACTCCCCGCCCAGCGCCGAACGTGCCAGCCCACGCAGCAGACCACCCTCCACCTTGGCGTGGAGCTGGACCCCCGCACTCGTGGCGTACATCGCGCCCGCCTCGACGCGTAGAGTCTCCCCGCCGTCCAGATGGCAGCGCGCGACCGCGAACGAACCAGGGTGACGGATCTCGGTCTTCATGTACCCCTCCATCTCGATCGTCTTGCTCGCAGAGACTCTGCCGGACGGGCCATATATATTTCGTTGACAACGCGCAACCACTCCGATGCACGGTGGTGCGTGGGAAACGCCGCGATCGGCGTGGTGACCATCCAGTGACGTGGCCCGCAGGGGCGTACACGCTTTCATCACTAGTTATGCACATGCGCCGTCATATGATCCCTCTTCCCGCATGCGAGCATGCGTGCATGCGGGCGGAGGTCAACGCCGTCTGCGCCTGAACGGCTCGGCTCGCCAGGCGTCGGCGTTCCGCCGGTGTCGCCGTACGCATTCTGGTGCTCTCGTCTCACATGAAGGGTGGTGGCTTGTCCTGCCCGGGCGGATGTGGTTCGCCGTACTGGGTCCGGTGCGGGTCCTGCGGGAGGAGCGCGAGGTCGCTCTGGGCGGGTCGCAGCAGCGTGCCCTCCTGGCCTTGCTGCTGGCCGCCGGGGAACAGCCGGTCGGCGTCGAGGACCTGGTCGATGGGCTGTGGGGGCAGGATCCGCCGCGCACCGCGCTCAACGTGCTGTATCGCAATGTGGGGCTGCTACGCCGGGCGCTGGAGCCGGACCTGCGAGCACGTGAGGCAGGCCGGTGGCTGGTGCGGGCGGCGGGAGGCTACCGGGTCGTGGTGGACGCGACCAGCGCGGACCTTCTCCGATTCCGCCAGGACATGGTGCGGGCCCGGGTGTCCGCCGCCGAGGGACGACCGGCCGAAGCGGTGGAAGGTTACTCGCGGGCGCTGCGGTTGTGGCGAGGGGCCGCGGGCACCGGGATCACGCCCGAAGTGCGGGCCCGTCCGGTGTTCGTCGCTTTGGACCGGGAATTCGCGGCCGCGGTGGGCGAGGCTGCCACCTACGCGCTGACCGTCGGCCTGCCCGCGCGGTTGCTGCCGACGGTGCGGGCCGCTGCCGAGCGGGAGCCGCTGGATGAGCTGTTGCAGGCCAGGCTGGTGCAGTTGCTGGCCGCGACCGGCCGCCAGGCCGAGGCCCTCGGTGTCTATCGGAAGGTCCGCGAGCGTCTGGCCGAGGATCTGGGCATCGACCCCGGGCCCGAACTGATGGCGGCCGGAGAAGGTGTGCTGGCTGCTCTCGCCGCTGGGAGCGCCCTCGTGGCGTCGCCATCGCATGCTCTCCGCGACTCGGACAAAGCGTACGCGGGCGCGAGCAGGCCCGCTCAGTTGCCCGCCGATTCGCCGGCTTTCGCAGGGCGGCGCGCGGAGCTGGAGCAGCTGGCGGCGCTGGAGGAGGACTATGACGCTGCCGGGCCGGGCACCGCGGTGATCAGGGTCATCTGCGGCATGGGCGGCATCGGAAAGACCGCCTTGGCCCTGCACTGGGCACATCAGGTCGCCCACCGCTGTACCGATGGGCAGTTGTACGTCAACCTGCGCGGCTTCCACCCCAGCGAGCGGGCGATGAGCGCCGGTGAGGCGTTGAGCGTCCTGCTGGCCGGTCTCGGCGTGGCCGCGGAGGAGATCCCAGCCGCCGTGAAAGCGCGAGCCGCCCTGTTCCGTGACCGAGTAGCCGGACGGCGGATGCTCCTGCTGCTGGACAATGCCCGGGACGTGGAGCAGATACGCCCGCTGCTGTCCGCCGCCGCCGGTTGCCTGGTCGTCGTGACCAGCCGCGACCGGCTCGGCGGGCTCGCCGGCGATCAGGGGGCCCGCTCGACGAGCCTGGGCCCGCTGCCGGCCAATGAGGCCGCCGACCTGTTGCGCGCCCGGCTGGGTGCGGAGCGGGTGAACGCGGAGCCCGACGCGGCCGCGCAGATCCGGTCTCTGTGCGGCGGGCTACCGCTCGCGCTGGCGATCGTCACCGCCCACGCCCTGACCCAGCCGTCCTTCACCCTGGCAGCCATCGCGGCGGAGTTGCGCCGGGAGCGCGGCAGCCTGGACGCCTTCACCGGCTTCGACACGGCGGCTTCCCCCCGGGCGGTGTTCTCCTGGTCCTACCACGCGCTCACCCCGGCGGCGGCCCGGCTGTTCCGGCTGCTGGGCGCCGCGCCCGGGCCCGACATAAGCGCGTCGGCCGCGGCCAGCCTGGCCGGCGAGAGCGGTTCCCGCGTGCGCCCTCTGCTGGCGGAACTCACCACCACGCATCTGCTCACCGAGCACGTCGCCGGCCGCTACCTGTTCCATGATCTGGTACGCGCGTACGCCGCAGAGATGGCCGCCGCGGCGGACCCGGGCCACGATCTCACGGCCGCCCAGCACCGGCTTCTGGACCATTACCTCCGTACGGCCCACCGCTGCTCGGAGCTGATGAAGCCGGGCCAGAACGTGCTTCCCCCGCCGGAGCCACGTGCCGGCGTCACCCCGGACCGGATCGGCGACACGACCCAGGCGCTGGCCTGGTTCATTGCAGAGGAGAGCGTCATCCTCGTCACGGTCGAGCACGCCGCCCGGCTGGGGCTCGACCACCATGTCGTGCATCTGGCCTGGTCGATGCATACCTACCTGATCCTGCTGCGGCCCGCGGAGAGCGCGCTGGCATTGGCGCGGATCGCGGTACGAGCCACGGCCGGGCTGAGCGACGCGTCCATGCGGGCCCACACGATGCACGCTCTGGCATCGGCGTGTACACGTGCCGAACTGCCCGAAGAGGCGTACGACAACTACTGGCGTGCGCTGAGGCTGTTCACCGAGCTGGGGGACGTGAAGGGCCAGGCCGTCGCGCATCTTGAGCTGACCCGCCTGCACGACAGGCAGGGCCGTTTCACGGAAGCGCTGCACCACGCGCGGCGGTCTCTCCACCTGTCCCGGCAGGACGGGGTGGGCACCTTCGAGGAGGCCGGTGCCCTGAACGCGGTGGGCTGGGTGCTCATCCGGCTGGGCGAACATCGCGCGGGCCTGGCATACAGCCGACGGTCGCTGGCCCTGCACACCGCGATCGGCAACGTGATCGGCCAAAGCTTCAACCGCTACACCATCGGCTGGGCGCATCACGCTCTGGGCGAGCACCGTGCCGCCATCGACAACTATCGCAGGGCCATGGCACTGGGCGACGGCCCGGGATGGCACGGTCGTGACCACGACGCTCTGGTGCTGGAACGGCTCGGCGACGCCCTGCACGCCGTCGGCGACCACGAGGCCGCCCGGTCGAACTGGCGGGCGGCCCTGGAACGCCTCTACGACTCCCGGATCGAAGCCAGAGCGGTCATCCTCGCCAAACTCGGCGGCCACGGGTGATGTCGCTCCACCGCGTCAGACCATGGGCAACGCCGGCGCGGTGGTGAGGCGCTCCGAGTAGAACCGCAGCAGCCTGCTCAATGCCGCGTCACACGGTTCGACGCCCTCGTGCGCCCATGCCTGTCGTCTTGCGAACGCCTTGACCAGCCGGTGGTACTGATAGGTGCCGCGGGGCCCGGCGAGCAGCAGGTGCGCGTCGACCAGCGACTCCAGAAGCCGAAGCGCCTGTAGGCGCGGCACGTCGAGCAGTGCCGCGACCGACTCCGGCGTCAGCTCGCCATAGTCGGGCAACGCGGCGAGCCGGAAGGTCGTGGCCTGCTGCGCGCCGAGCCGGCTCTGCGCCAACAGTAGGGGCGCCTCGATCAGCGCGCAGCCGTCGTCCGTGCCCGCGGGCCGGTTCAGGTCGTCCTCCAGTTGCAGGCGGACCTGCCGCACCGTCTGGTGCGGTCTGGCCTGCAGCAGGTCGGCGGCCACGCGTACGGCCAGTGGCTGGTGGGAGCAGAGGTCGACCAGCTCGACGGCGGCTTGCTGCTCCTCGAGGACCCGCCGGTGGCCGGCCAACTGGATGAGCATCCCCAGTGCGTCGGTCGAGGGCAGGGCGTCCAGCCTGACCCAGCGCACGCCGGACAGGTCGATCAGGTGCCGCCACGTGGTGACGATCGCGGCACAACCCGGCGCGGCCGGCAGCAGATGGCGTACCTGGTCCGCGTCACTCGCGTCATCCAGCAGGATCAACACCCGTCGATCGGCCAGCACCGTTCGCCACAATGCCGCCCGCTCCTCAAGACCGTCGGGCAAGCGGCTCTCCGGCACGCCGAAAGAACGCAGGAACGAGCCCAGCACCGCGGCGGGGGCCACCGGTCGATCGCTGGATGCCCCGAGGTCCGCGTACACCTGGCCGTCCGGGAACCGGTCCCGCGTCGTGTGCGCGGCCTTGATGGCCAGCGCGGTCTTTCCCACACCGCCGAGTCCGGTGATCGCGACGACCGGCGTCCACCCGGCAGGGCTGAGCGCGTCCTGGATGTCAGCGAGCTCGGCGTCCCTGCCCACGAAACCGGGCGGCAGGGCGGGCACCTGGGCGGGCGGCCGCTCGGTCGCGCGGGCCGGAGCCGGTTGCGGTGCCGGCGCGGCGAGCCCGGGGTCGGCGCGCAGGATGCGGACGTACACATCACGCAGGCCGGCGCCGGGGTCGATGCCGAGTTCCGTGGCGAGCAACTGCCGCACCTCGTCGAACGCCGACAGCGCCTCCGCCTGCCGGCCCGACCGGTACAGGGCGATCATCTGCAGTTCGCGCAGCCGCTCGTGCATGGGCGCGGCGGCGACGGCTGCCGCCAGTTCCTCGCTGACCTCGGCGTGCAGGCCGAGGTCCAGGTCGAGCGCCAGCTTCTCCTCCTGGGCGGCCACTCTGTGTTTGATCAGGCGCGCCCGTTCCTGCTCGATGTAGTAGCCGTGGGCTCCGCCCAGGGGTGTGCCCTGCCAAAGCCGCAGAGTGTCGCGCAGCAGGTCGGCCGCCTCGGCTGAGTTTCCCTGCCCGCGCATGGCCTGCGCCTCGCGTACCTGCCGGCGGAAGGCGTCCCAGTCCACGGACCCCGTGCCGGCGGCGATGGCGTAGCCGCCGCCCAATGACCTGATCACCTGGTCGTCGACCTCGGCGGGGGACATGACGCGCCGCAATCTGCAGATATAGGTGCGTACGACGGACAGCGCGCTGCCAGGCGCCCGCTCCTCCCACAGCGCGTCCACGATCTCCTCGGCCGACGCCACGTCACCCTCGCGCAGCAGCAGGAAGGCGAGCACCGCTCGCTGCTGGGGTGAGCCCAGATCGAGTTCCGCATCACCGCGCCACGCTCGGACCGGCCCCAGCAGGGAAACCCGTAACTCTGTGCCCATGATCGATGGTCCTCCACCTCAAATCCCGACAATCTGCCCGTTGATCCCGCGCGCGCCCGCCGGTCCCACGGCATCACGCCGCGAAACCCTGCTGATCGGTAAAGCCCCTGGCCCAGAGGGGGGTATGACGCGTCGTCAGGACACGGGTAATCGTAGGCCGGGGTTGTGCCTAAGAACTGACTGGAGGTGATCGGCCGCACCGCCCGCCCCGGCCCCGGCCACCGCGTATACGCGCCGTCAACGTTTCACCTGCGGGGCGAGCCCTACGTTCGAGCCCCATGTCGAGTCATCGGATATCGCCGGGACACACGGACATTCCCGTGGTTCCGGAGAGCGACACCCCCGCGCCTCAGGAGACCGAGGGCGGCGTTCTGGCACTGCTCGAACGCATCGGCTCCGTCGTCGTGCCCGTCGCGGTGGCGCTCTACGCGGTTCTCTACATCGGGGTCGAGCAGATGTACGCCGTCTTCGGCGTCAATCCGCAGCAGGTGGGTGTCGACCAGTCGGTCCTGCTCGGGCGCATGATGAGCACCCTGGTCCTGCTCCTGCTGGTGGGCATCCCGCTGTTCGGAGCCCTCGTCGGCCTGGGCTGGCTGATCGACAAGATGACCGGTGGCATGACGGGCAGGCTTCTCCAGAGTGCCAGGGAGCGGCCCTGGATCGTCGCCACCATCGGGGCGTTGTGGTGCGGGGCGACGTACTGGGGTGTCTTCAACCTCGTCGGCGATCTGGACCTGATCTTCATGGTCGTCATCGCGGTTGGGCTCGGCGTGCTGGCCTTCCTGGTTCCGTTCCGGCTGCTGCGCCGCAAGCCGCTCGGGCGTGCCGGGACGAAGGTGGTCATCGGCGGCCTGACCGGGGTCGGCCTGGGTTTCCTTCTCATCCTGGGCCTGATCCAGAGTGCGGTCGAGGTCCAGGAGACCGGGCAGGCCAACGACCTGCTGAGCTATGTCGGCTTCCAAGACCAGTGGGCGGTCGTGAAGAGCGCCGACAACGACAAGCCGCTCTACGACGGTCGCTGGATGATGCTGCTGGGCGAGAGCGACGGCACGTACGTCCTGTACGACTGCGACAAGCTCGAGACCTTCCGAAGGCCCATGGAGACCACCAACCTCAGCCAGATCCAGCTCGACCCCGAGCGTAAGGACGGCTTCACCTGCGGCGACCTCGCAAAGTAGGACGCCCCATCACCAAGCGTCGGCGGACAGCCCGCGTTCGTCGTTCGGGCTCATCCGAACGCGCTCTCTCGAAACACCCACTCCAAGGAGAATGAAATGATCTTTTTCTTGATCGGCTGCGTGATCTCCGGGGCCATCGCCGGCGGCCTGGGCCGGCTCATCCTGCCTGGACGTCAGAACATCAGCGTGTTCGCCACCATCGCCGCGGGTGCCGTCGCCGCCGGCGTCGGCACCGGGATCGCCTACCTGCTCGGCTTCGCCGACAGATCCTGGCTGGTGTTCGTCGTGCAGATCGTCCTCGCTGTCGGTTGCGTGGCCATCGTGGCGAGCGCGTCCGGCAAGAAGAGCGGGTCCTGAGGCGACAGCAGCACAACCCATACGAAGGCGGCCGCCGCCGGAGCATCAAGCTCCGGCGGCGGCCGCCGTCTTTGTGATCAGCCGAGATTCTCCGGCGAGGCGGGCAACCCGGCGATCCAGCCGAGAACAAGCTCGTTGAACTCCGTCGCTCTCTCCTGATGGATCCAGTGGCCGACCCCGTCCCAGGCCACCGCCGAGCTGTACGGATGCGGGCTGACCGACTCGTCCCAGCCGAGGTCTATGCCCTTCGCCTTCAGAGAGGCGTTCGCGGACACCGTCAGGACCGGGCAGGCTCTCCGGCGTAGATAATCCTCGGCACCGGGGCGCAACGTCACCTCGTTCGGCGCCTCGAACAGGCCCTGGAACACCGCGGCGGCGGTCTCCGGAGCGGTCCCCAGCGTCCGGCGGCGGTGCCAGGCAGGCAGCCAGCCGAGCGCGGGCTCGACCTCGGGCGCCTCCATCGCGCTCAGTACGGCCGCGGCCACGCCGACCGGGTCAGGAGTACGGAAGGCGGCGGCGACCTCCGCGGCGAAGCCGGAATCGAAACCATAGCTGGGATCGACGGCGACGACAGCACGGACGAGGTCCGGGCGCTCGACGGCGAGCACGGACGCGACCACCGCGCCCAGGGAGTGGCCCACCACGACGACGGGCCCGCTTCCGAGCTGGTCGAGCAGCGAGGCCAGGTCGCCGGCGAAGTCATGAGGAGCGAGACCTCCCGAGACCGAGGACGATCTGCCGTGGCCGCGAAGATCCGGCGCGATCACCCGGTGCCGAGCCGTGAACGGCTCGATCTGCGGGCTCCAGTCATGCGAGTCACACGTGCCTCCGTGGACGAAGAGCACCGCCTCTCCGCCGGAGCCCTCGTCGGTGTAGAAGAGTTGCCCGTCACCCACGGTGAAGTAGCTCACGTTTCATCCCCCTGCTGTCTGCGATGGTCAGGAGACCGAGCCTTGGCCCGGCCCCCCGCTGACCTCGGAAATCTAGAGGGGGGTGAGTGAACAAAAAGTGGTGGAGCGGTTACCGCCCTCGGCTCAGTCGAGCCGGCGCAGTTTCGCGCGGACTTCGGCGGCGGCCAGGGGATCGGCGGCATTGAGGATGGCCAGGGCCTGGTGCCAGACGGTCCGGGTGGTGCCCCGATCGCCGGTCGCGAGATAGGTCTCGCCGAGGCGCTTGAGTGTGCCGGCCTCCTGATAGCGGTCGCCGATGTCGCGGTAGAGGCGGAGAGCCTCCTCATAGCAGGCGATGGCCTGAGAATGGTCGCCGAGGTGGTGGTGCGCATAGCCGAGGCTGTCCAGTGTGCCGCCGGCGCCGTAGCGATTACGGTTCTTGTCCGTCGCGGCGAGGGCCTGCTCGAAGTAGACGGTGGCGTGCCGATGCTCGCCGAGCAGGGCGTGTGTCCAGCCGAGCGCGTGCAGCGCGCTCCCCTCCGCCGCGCGGTCGCCACTGGCCCGGTACAGGTCGAGGGCGCGCCCCGCCTCGTCGAGCGCTTCCTCGTACCGTCCCTGCTGGTCGAGTATCCAGCCGTGGCTGCGGTGGGTGTGGGCCAGGCCCGAGCGGTCACCGAGCTCGGTGAACAGGCGGAGGGCCCGCCGCACGTGGGCATTGGCGTCGTCGTAGTGGCCCGAACGGGCGGATGCGCGGGCCAGGCCTCGATGAAGGTGGGCCTGTGCGGTCCGGTGTCCCGCCCGCACGGCGGCGGCCAGGCCGTCGCGCTGCACGGTGAGGAGGTCGTGCCAGTGGCCCTGGCGGTCGAAGAAGCGCTCAAGGGTCCAGGCCAGTTGCCAGGCGTGGGTGTCGAAGCCGTCGCGGACCGTCTGGTCGATGACGGACATGAGCACGAGGTGTTCGCGGTTGAACCAGGCCAGCGCCTGCCGGTCGTCCTCGAAGAACTCGGCAGCCACGCCAGGCTGGGCCGCGGGCAGCGTCGTCGCTCTCCAGTAAGGCGAGAACAGCCGGCCGGCGGCGTGCGCGGTGCGCAGGTAATGGTCGAAGACCCGGTGCGCGGCGGCGCGCCGCTCGGTTTCGGAGTCGTGCGCGTGCGCGAGCTCGGCGGCGTAGGCGCGGAGCAGGTCATGGCAGGCGTAGCGGCCGGGTGAGGACTCGGTGAGGAGATGGGCCCCGATCAGTTCGGTGAGGAGCCGGCGGGTCTGCTCCGCGGGCATCCCCACGATGCCGGCGGCGGCGGGCACGGCGATATCGGGTCCCGGATGTACGGCCAGGAGCCGGAACAGCCGGGCGGCATCGGGACTGAGCACCCGGTAGGACCAGGAGAAAACGGCTCGTACGTCGCCGGCCGGGTCGGAGCCGGCGAAAGCGTCGAGGCTGCCATCGGCCACGCGGAGTTCTCCCGCTATCGCGGTGAGCGGTAAGCGTGGATGGGCGGTGGCCCGCGCGGCCACCACCGCCAGTGCCAGGGGCAGCCCCGCGCACTTGGCGATGATCTCCTCGACGGCCTGGGGCGCGGCGGCGACCCGGTCCGCACCCAGACGGCGGACGAGCGTTTCCCGGGCCTCATCCGCCGACAGCAGATCCAAGGCCAAGGGATGGGCGCCCTCGGCGACGATCAGGCCGAACAGGCGGTCACGGCTGGTGATCACCACCAGGCATCCGGGGCCGCCGGGGAGCAGCGGGCGAACATGCTCGGCATCGCGGGCGTTGTCCAGCACGATCAGGACCCGGCGGTCAGCCAGCAGGCTCCGGTAGAGGGCGGTCTGGGCGTCCAATCCGGCCGGAATCCGGTGTGGCGGCACTCCTAGGGCCTGCACGAAACCACGGACCGCCTCGCCGGCGTCCACGACGGATCCACTGGGGTCGAAGCCGCGCAGGTTCACGTACAACTGCCCGTCGGGGAACCGGTGGGCGATCTGGTGCGCCAAGTGCACCGCCAGCGTGCTCTTGCCGATCCCGCCCATGCCGCTGATCGCACCGATGATCACTGTCTTGGGGCTCCGCCCGTCCTCGGGGAGCAGGGCGAGGCCCCTGGCGAGGTCGGCGCGCCGGCCGGCGAAGACCGCGAGGTCCGGCGGCAACTGCGTGGGCGGGGCTGTCGTGTGGGGGGCTTCTGGCGCAGGTGCGGCGCGTTCGGAGGACGTTCGGACGGCCGCCGGGGTGACCTGCTGGCTGAGGATCTGTCGCTGGGCGGCGCGGAGTTCGGGGCCGGGGTCGGTGCCCAGCTCGTCGGCGAGCCGGGAACGGACGGCCTGCCAGGTTTCCAGCGCTTCCGCCTGGCGGCCGGCGGCGGCGAGGGCGAGGACCAATCTGGCCTGCACCGGTTCGTCCAGCGGATGCCGCGCGGCGGTCTCCCCCAACTGCCCCAGCACCTGATCGGCCGCACCCTGGCACAACGCCAGGTCCGCCGCCTCCTGGACACCGGTCAGCTGCTCACGGTCCAGGGCGGTGAACACCGGATGAGCCCGCACCTCCGCGGGAATCCCGGTGGCGGCCGGACCGCGCCAGAGCGCGAGCGCTTCCGTCAGCAGTTTCAGGGCGGCTCCGGGCTCACCACCCACCTGTCTCCGGCGGGCTTCCTCGGTCAACTGGCGGAAGCTCAGCAGATCCACCTCGTCGGGGCCCACGTCAAGGCGGTAGCCGCCGGAGTCGCGGATGAGCCACCGGCCTTCCTCGCGTACGGCGAGCGCGGGTTCCAGCAGCCTCCGCAACATTCCCACGTACCGGTGCACGACGTTGACCGCGCTGGCCGGTGGATTCTTTCCCCACAGGACGTCCACGATCTCGCCCAGCGTCACTGATCGCCCCGCCCGCACCAGCAACAGCCCCAGCATCGCCCGCTGCTGAGGAGGCCCCGGATCCAGCTCGATGCCGTCGCGCCAGGCCCGCACAGGACCGAGCACCGTCAAGCGCACCGTTCCCGGCAACCCCTGATGTGCTGCCATCGCTTCGCGCGACAAATGGTTCCCCGCTTCCATCCATGCATGACTGAAGACCCGCCTCGTCCGATCACTTCTTACACACAGGGATCGACGTACGCTTGCGACCCAGTAAAAACAGCAGGTCAGCCGGTTCCGGATGATGTCAGTGGAGATCGCAGTGTCCAAGATCGTTGTTGCCGCCACGCCCGTCCACGGGCATGTCGCACCCCTTCTCGCCGTCGCGGCCGATCTGGTCGGGCGCGGTCATGAGGTGACCGTGCTCACCGGTATGAGGTTCAAGGAACGGACGGAGGCCGTCGGTGCGTACTTCACGGCGCTCCCCGAGGAGGCCGACTACGACGAACGGCTGATGAACCGGGAGTTTCCCGGGCGGTGCCTGCTTCCTCCTGGCCCTGCCCAGATCGGATTCGATGTCAAGTATGTCTTTGGTGACCCGGTTCCGGCGCAATATGAGGCGCTGCGCCGCCTGCTCGCCGATTTTCCGGCCACCGCGGTGATCAGCGACGCGCTGTTCATGGGAGCGCTGCCGCTCTCCCTGGCTTCCGGGCCGGAAACCCGTCCCGTCACCGTCAGCCTGGGCATCACACCGCTGTTCCCGGCGACCGGATGGGGACCGGAGGTGCACGTGGACGCGCAAGAGCATCTGGAGAAGGTGTTCGAGTCGGTCGGCGTCACCCTTCCCGGGTTCGTGCTCAACAGCCTGATCACCGTCCCCGACCACTATCTGCAGTTGACCATCCCCGAGTTCGAGTTCCCCCGCGACGACCTCCCGAGCTCCTTCCGCTTCGTCGGCCCGCTGCCCTCGGCCCCGGCCGAAACCTTCGAGCAGCCGTCATGGTGGCAGGAACTGTTGGACGGCCGCCCGGTCGTGGTGACCACACAGGGGACGTTCGCCAACGTGGACCTGGAAGAACTGGTGATTCCCACGGTGCGCGTCCTCGGCGACTCCGATGTCCTTGTCGTCGCGGCCACCGCGCGTCCGGATGGTGCCGAGGAGGTGCGGAACCTCATGGGAAATGTTCCTGACAACGCACGACTGGCCGACTTCATCCCCTTCGACATGCTGCTGCCCTTCGCCGATGTCCTGGTCACCAACGGTGGCTACGGTGGTGTGCACACCGCTCTACGACACGGTGTCCCGCTCGTCGTCGGGGGCGCCACCGAGGACAAGCCGTTGGTCGCCGCCCGGGTCGAGTGGAGCGGCTCAGGAGTCAACCTGGGCACCGCCCGACCCGACGACGCCACACTCCGCAGCGCCGTGGACACCGTCCTGTCGACGCCCTCCTATCGCACTCGTGCACAGAAACTCCGCGATGAATTCCCCCGCTTCGACGCCCTGGAGTCGATCGCCAAGCTGGTGGACGGAGCCTGACCCGGCAGCCTTCGCAAACGGTCAACCGACCGCGCACCTGCCTTGCTGAAGGGCGCGAGTGACCGGCGGGCGAAGGGGACCGTCAGGCGCCAGCGCGCTTCAGGAGTTCGTGGAGGAGGGTGACGACCTCTCTGGGGGTGAAGTCCATGGCGTTCTCGCCGACGGTCACCTCGAAGCTGCACCGGGATGGGTCCGGTCCGGATCGCACGCGGCCGTACAACTGGATGCCGGTTTCGGCGAGCATGGCCGCGCCGGCCTTCTCGACGGCTCGCCGGGGTGCCGGCAGGTGGACGTGGAAGATCGGCGTCTGCGGAGGGTCGGGGTAGGCGCGGGCGGCGCCGTCGGCGTTGACGGCCGCCGCCGAGCCGTTGCCGCCAGGTCCTGGCGGTGGCCACCGTGGCGGTGTGGCAGCTCAGACCGGGGTCACCGATCTTCTTGATCGAGCTTGCCCTGAGCCTCCGCTGAAAGGTCCTGCCAGTCGGCCCAGGTCTTGAGCCGGTCGGCGTAGACCTGCTGGATCATCGGGTAGAAGCCCTGGCCGAAGAGGACCCGCAGGGGCGGGTCGTCGGAGTCGACGATCTTGAGGAGTGCCTGGGCCGCGGCGGCCGGGTCGCCGGCGGGCTGCTTGCCCGAGATCCCCGCGAGGCGCCGGCGGAGACCGTCGTAGATCGGGTTGGGCTCGGCCATGTGGCCGTTGGCGAGTGGATCGGGGTTCTTGCCGGACCTGGTGGCGAAGCCGCCGGGTTCGACCACGGTCACCTTGATGCCGAAGTCGGCGACCTCCTGGGCGAGGGATTCGTTCAGGGCTTCCAGCGCCCACTTGGAGACGTGGTAGGCGCCGCCGAGCGGCATCGCGATGAGCCCGGCCGCCGAGGACAGCTGGATGATGTGCCCCGCGCCCTGCTCGCGCAGGTAGGGCAGCGCGGCCTGAATGACCCACACCGCGCCGAACACGTTGGTCTCCAACTGGTCGCGCAGGTGCTGCTCGGTCAGCTCCTCGATCGCGCCGATCTGGGCGTAGCCGGCGTTGTTCACGATGACGTCCAGACGGCCGAAGTGCTCGCCGGCCCGCTTGACGCTGTCGAAGACGGCGGCCTTGTCGGTCACGTCCATCTCCAGCGGAAGCACCGCGTCGCCATAGGCGGCGACCAGCTCGTCAAAGCTTCCGGTGCTCCGGGCGGTCGCGGCCACCTTGTCGCCGCGGGACAGGGCGGCCTCGACGAAGTTGCGGCCGAGGCCGCGGGACGAACCGGTGACGAACCAGACCTTGCTCATGATGTCTTTCCGTTCTTTCCGCGGTGGGGTTGTGCGCCGCGCGGATCGTTCACGCGGCGTCCTGACGAACATGAGGCGCCGGTGACCCGATCCCTGTGACAGCGCGGTCATGTGACGTGCGCCACTTATCACGGGTGTCACACAGCGGTGAGGGTCTACGTCTTGTGTGTGGAGCACAGTCGAGAGCGAACGGCAGGAGCCGGCTATGAACGAGCGCAGCGGGCCAACGACGGGCACAGCCGAGTCGCTCGCTAGTGGCGGCCGGATCGACTCCGCCACCAAGGTGTTCGTCGCCCACCGCAACCTGCTCTTCACCGTCGCCTACGAGATGCTCGGATCGGCGGCCGACGCCGAAGACGTCCTCCAGGAAACCTGGCTGCGGTGGATGAAGGTCGACATGGGGCAGGTGCGCGACCAGCGCGCCTACCTGGTCCAGATCACGACCCGGCGGTCGCTCGACCGGCTGCGCACCATGAGGCGGCGCAAGGAGGCGTATGTCGGCTCCTGGCTGCCCGAGCCGCTGCTCACCGCGCCGGACGTGGCCGAGGACGTCGAGCTCGCCGAGAGTGTGTCGATGGCGCTGATGCTCGTCCTGGAGACGCTGTCGCCGACCGAGCGCGCCGTCTTCGTGCTGCGCGAGGCCTTCAATGTCAGCTACGACGAGATCGCGGCCGCCGTCGGCAAGAACCCCGCCGCCGTCCGCCAGATCGCGCACCGCGCCCGCCGGCACGTCGATGCCCGCCGCCCTCGCGAGGTGATCTCCCCGAGCGAGGCCCGGGCGGCTCTGGAGTCGTTGCGGCGCGCGCTCGAAACCAGGGACCTGCAGGGCCTCCTTGACGTGCTCGCTCCTGAGGTCGTCCTGGTGAGCGACGGCGGCGGCGTCAAGCAGGCCGCGCCGCGGCCGATCATCGGCGCCGGCAAGGTGGCCCGCATGATCGTCGGCGGCATCGGCAAGGCCGAAGTCGCGCTCACCGGAGACCCCACCGTGGTCAACGGCAACCCGGCACTGGTCCTACGCGTGGACGGCGAGATCGACGGCGTCATAGCGATCCGGGTCGAGGACGCCCGCATCACCGGCCTCTACTACGTCCGCAACCCGGAGAAGCTGACCCGCATCGAATCCGAGATTCCCCTCACCCTGCGATGAATACCGGTGACGAACCGGCCACCGCGGCGCGCCTAGGGCCTGTCTTCTCGGTTCAGTGCGTGAGTTCGTCCCGTGTGGTCAGCGTGCCCGGATGTTGGGCGCTCCGGGCGGCCAGGATCTGCTGCCACCGCTCCATGACCTGCCGGAAGGCCTCGGTCACGAGGATAAGGAGTTCGGCGGAGGACTCGAAGCGGGCGCCCGCCGGGGTTGTGGCCCCGAGGATCTCGGCTCCGCGCTGCGATGCGGCCACCAGGGCGTCGTTCATCTGCAGAGATGCGAGGAGAGATGGAAGCCACATCTCATCGTCGATGACATAGCGTTCGCGCCGCGCGCCGGGAACCCGTTCCCGTTTGAGCATTCCCTGCTGTTCGAGGAAGGCGACGGCGTGCGAGATCGACGCGGGGCTGACGCGAAGCCGCTGGACCAGGTCGGCGGCGGTGAGAGCGCCGGAGTCGGTGACGTACAGGACGGCCAGCACCCTGGCCTCCATCCGGGGCAGCCCCTGCTGTACGAGGAGATCGGTGAAGGACTCCGCGAAGTCATGGACCGCTTGGGGATCGCGCCCATGGCCGCTGTCAGGGATCGGTGGTGCGGGAGGCTGTGCCTGCTTGTGCCGGCGCGCACGATGCCGTGTGGCCTCGTGCGCCCGGTCCGCCCCGTAATCGTCGGGTCCGCCATTGCGGGTGACCTCCCGCATGATGGTCGAGGCGGGCCGCCCTAGACGCCGGCCGATCTCTGCGTATCCGAGACCGTCGGCCAGCCCCGCGGCGATGTGCTGACGGTCCTCATCGGTGAGTCTGCCTCCGGGCATCGGTGTCTGGCTCCTATCTGTCGGCATGCGCGGCTCGGCACCCCTCGCTGCACAGTATGCATTCACCCGCAGCCCATTGCAATTCTCATCTTGATCACCCTTTGCATTTAGCTTCACGATCATTGCAATGCCTGCTCTCTTGCCGGATTGAACAGGCAGAATGGGCTCTCATTGCTTGTTGACTGATTTATGAACGCAATGTAGTGTCGCAGGCGTTCAGCGATTCCCGAACATTTGCGGCGCCGGTGGCGCTCACAGAGGGAGTCCACATATGACCGGGCTCCAGCTCGCCGAGGCCATGAGCGCCACGCCGGGACGGGGCTCGCAGAGATCGAACACTGTGCGCAAGGAGATTCATGATGGAACACGGCAACAGCGGCTTCTCCGAAGCAGGGCTGCGCAGACTGCGCGAGGTGCTGGCACGGCATGTCGAGTCGGGGAAGATTCCCGGGCTTGTCGCCCTGGTCAGCCGGGGCGGTGAGACGCACGTCGAGGCGATCGGGACGATGCGCCATGACGGGGGCGCGCCGATGCGCCGGGACACGATCTTCCGGATGGCCTCCACCTCCAAGCCGGTGGCGATGGCGGCGGCGATGGTCTTGCTGGATGAGTGCCGGCTGCGGCTGGACGACCTGGTAGAGCCGTGGCTGCCCGAGCTCGCCGACCGTCGGGTGCTGAAGCGGATCGACAGCCCGCTGGACGACACCGTGCCGGCGCGGCGGCCGATCACCGTACGGGACCTGCTGACCTCCACGTTCGGGCTCGGCATGGACATGACGTCGCTGGGCACTCCGATCATGGGCGCGATCTTCGAGCAGGGGCTCACGCCCGATCTGCCGGAGCCGATGCCCGGGCCGGATGAGTGGATGCGCCGCCTGGGCACGCTGCCGCTGATGTACCAGCCCGGAGAGCGCTGGCAGTACCAGATCAGCCACGATGTGCTCAGCGTGCTGGTGGCCAGGGTCACGGGCCAGTCGTTCGAGACGTTTCTGCGCGAACGCATCCTCGACCCCCTGGGCATGAAGGACACCGCCTTCCAGGTGCCCGCCGACAAGATCGACCGGCTACCGACCCTCTACGCCCCCGACCCGCAGAGCGGTGAGTTCCACGTGTGGGACGAGGCCAAGGACGGACGGTGGAGCCGGCCTCCGGCGTTCCAGGGCAGCGGCGGCGGGCTGGTCTCCACCGCCGACGACTACCACGCCTACTTCCAGATGCTGCTGAACGGCGGGACGCACGGCAGCGAACGGATCCTGTCCCGGCCGGCCGTCGAACTGATGACCACCAACCGCCTCACGCCCGAGCAGCAAGCCGCCCGGCACGCCATGGCCGTCGACAACGTCCATGTGTCGTTCGGCCAAGGCCAGCACGGCGGCTGGGGCTTCGGGATGGCGGTACGCACCTACCGCGGCGACTACGCGCCCATCGGCCAGTTCGGCTGGGACGGCGGAAGCGGCGCCTCGACCTACGCCGACCCGGCCAACCAGCTCACCGGGATCCTGCTCACCCAGGTCGGCATGTCAGTCCCGGATCCGGCGCGGCTCATCCACGACTTCTGGACCACGCTCTACCAGGCGATCGACGACTGACACCGAGCCTGCGCCCGGTACGCCCACCCTCGACCTACGACACCCGACGGGCAGCCCTGGCGGCCGAACCATCGACAGCCGCTTGATGCGGATGTCCCGGGGTCCTCTCCGGACCCCGGGAAGCGGCGGTGTGCCGCCCGCGTGGCGTCCGCTACGAGGCGCCCGGCCTCGTCGCTGCCGTCATGAATGGCTGTGACCAGCGTCATCGAGAGCAATCCAGTAGCGGCGCTTCACCCCGATCCCGGTGCTGCGCACATCTTCCAGGACACCGCCGTTGCTTTCGATGGTGCGCGCCGAACCGGCGTTGCCATCGTCACAGGTGAGAAGGACTCGGTCCAGACCGAGCGCCGGCGCCTTGAGGAGAACCTCTCCCAGCGCCCACGTGGCCAGTCCTTGTCTTCTGGCAGAAGGTCGAATGCTGTAGCCGATGTGCCCGCCGCCTTCCAGCAGAACGGCGTTCAGATAGTGTCGAAGGTCGATGGCCCCGAGGTAGGTCTCGCCGTCGACGATCCACCAATGGGTGGCGTGGACGCGTCCTTCCTCGACAGGCAGCGACCGGTCCGACTGCTGGCGCAGTTGCTCGACCCATGAGGCGAACTCTTCCGGATTGTTGAGGTCATCGTCATCAACCAGCCGCAAGCCGGCCCCGTCCTGGTGAGCACCAGGATGCCACTCGTCACACGCTGTGAGCCACGAGGAATGCAGCCGTTCCGTGGGAGCGATCAGTTCGGTCATGCGATGGACGATAACACCCGCACCTCGTACGTGATCAGGCACTTTGTGCTGGATCGAGCCCCTGGCCCGCGGGCGGAACGCAGCGGAACGGCGGGTGGACCGGTCCTCAGGCCAACTGCGGGTAGAGCGCCGTGACGCCCGCTGCCAGCGCGGCCTGCGCCTGGCGGCTGGCGTCGTCCGCGAGGATCTCGTAGGTGCCGGCGGCGATGCCGTCGACGGCGATCCGGGCGATGTCGGCGGGGTCGGACTTGGCCGCGGTGACCGTCTGCGTCATGTCGGTGTCCATGTAGCCGACATGCAGTCCGGCCACTCGGATGCCCTGGTCGGCGAGTTGCACGCGCAGGGCGTTGGTGAGCGACCACTGCGCGGACTTGGCGGCGCAGTAGGCGCCGATCTCCGGGAAGCTGACCCAGGACAGGCCGGACAGGATGTTCAGGATCGCGCCGCCGCCGTTGGCCGCGATCTGGGGTACGAAGCCGCGGACTACCGAGAGGGTGCCGAAATAGTGGGTGTCCATCTCCAGGCGGATGTCGTCCAGGGCCCCGGCGAGCAGGTCGCTGCCGGTGGCTGAGCCGGCGTTGTTGATCAGGACCGTCACGTCACCGGTGGCCTGGGCGGCGGCCGCCACGGAGGCGGGGTCGGTGACGTCGAGCGCGATCGGCGTGGCGCCCGGCAGGTCGACCTGGCCGGGGTTGCGGGCACCGGCGTAGACGGTGGCGCCGCGGCTGAGCAACTCGGCGGCGAGCGCGCGGCCGAACCCCCGGTTGGCTCCGGTGACAAGAACGGTGCTGGTGGACAGGTCCATGGAAAGCTCCTGGTGAAATGAGAAAGGCACGTCGAACGAATCTGGGTCAGGGTGGCCAGCCGGTTCCGTGGGCGAGGTCAGGCGGCGAGGAAGTTGGTATCTATCTCACCTTGACGACGACCTTGCCTTTTGCGCGTCCCGTTTCGAGGTAAGCCATGGCCTCATTGGTTGATTCGAATGGAAAGACCCGATCCAGGACCGGGTGTATGATCCACGAATCGACGAGAGAACTGATCTCGCGCAGCTGATCTCCGCTTGCTCTCATGAAGAGAAACGAATAGCTGACGCGGTGACGTTTTGCTGCTCTCCTGGTTCGATAGCTCAAAACGCGCATCACCGGCCGCAAGATCCACGGCGATCCGACCTCTTTCGCGAAATCAGGATCAGGCGGGCCTGAGATCGAGATGAGTTTTCCGCCGGGCTTCAGCACGCGTAGAGATTTTTTGAGCGCCTCGTCGTCCAGGCTGTGCAAGACCACATCGTAGTCATGCAGAATTTTCTCGAAATCGTCTTTTCTGTAGTCGATTACGACATCTGCGCCGAGGCGCTTCACCAGCTCGATGTTCGCCGTGCTGGTTGTTGTAGCCACGGTCGCTCCGACATGCTTGGCCAACTGGATGGCAAATGTCCCTACGCCGCCGGACCCTGCTTGGATGAAAACTTTCTGCCCCTTCTTCAGCTTCGCTGATTCGACCAACGCTTGCCAAGCGGTCAAGCCGACCAGTGGGATGGAGGCCGCTTCTTCCATGGTGAGGCGTGTTGGCTTCGGTGCCAGGTCGTCTTCTCTTATCGAGATGAGTTCCGCGAAAGCGCCGATCCGATCTTGGCCTGGCCGTGCGTAGACTTCGTCGCCGGGCCTGAATCGCCGTACTCGAGACCCGACTCGGACCACCACGCCGGCCACATCATTGCCCAGGATGACCGGCAGGTGGTAGGGCAGAATGAGTTTGAACTCTCCGTCCCTGATTTTGGAATCGAGAAGGTTCACGCCTGCGGCGTGGATCTGGACCAGTACATCGTTCTCCCGCACCTCCGGGTCCGGCATCACGCCCGCACGTACTTTATTGTGCTTTCCGTAACGGTCGAGAATGAATGCTTTCATGATATTTTTCTCTCCTATTTGCTGCTGGGCGCCACCCTGTCGTCTTCGCCGTTGGCCACCCGGATGAAGACGATGGCGTCACGCGCCATCGCGGCCACCGAGTTCGGCACGCCGTTGTCCGCGGTGACGCCTGGTGCTTCTGTTCAGGCGCCGAGGTGGCGGCGGAGCCACTGGCCCATCTGCTCGATCGCCTGGTCCACCTCGGGTACGTGCCCTGCGCCCAGGATGAACGAATGCTGCCCTTCCGGCATCGGGCGGACCTCTGAGGTGACCTTGAAGTTCGCGAGCCGGCGCCCGAACTCGGCGCCGTCGTCGGCGAGGAGTTCGTGCTCGCCGTAGTGGACGCTCGTGGGCGGCAGGCCGGTCAGATCGGCATTCACGAGGCTGATCTGAGGGTCGGTGAACTCCAGGGCCGGGTCCTGCAGCCATGCTCCGCGGAAGAGCTCGAGCACGCCCCTGCTGAGCATCTTGTCCGTCCCCTCATTCCCGTTCACCGTCGCGTTCTGGAGGGTGAGGTCGGTCCACGGCGAAATGCTGATGATCGCACCCGGGGTCGCCTCGCCCTTCGCGAGCAGACGGAGCGGCAGCATGACCGCGAGGGTGCCGCCGATCGAGTGACCCGTGCTGCCGATGTTCCGCGGCTCGTAGCCTCGTGAGAGCAGCCACCGGTAGGCGGTCTCGGCGTCGTCGAGCTGCGCCGGGTAGGGATGCTCCGGCGCCAGGCGGAAGTCCACGACCAGCGAGCGGACTCCTGCCGCCTTCGCGATGTGGCCGGCGGCCTTGCGGTCGGAGTGCATCGAGGCGGTGACCGACCCGCCGAAGTGGAAGTGAAGCAACGCTCGATCGGGGTCGGCCCCCTCGGGGATGCACCAGATGCCGGGGACGCCGTCCGCGTTCACCTCGGCGTAGGTGACGCCTTCCGGCTCCGTCGACGCCAGATGGTGCGTCTCGACGATGTCGCGCACGATCGCCAGATCGAGGCCCGGCACCGACGACTTCGCGCTCACGCTTTCCAGGAACTGTGCGAACTGCTGCGCCTGCGTACTGACTCCCACGGTGACACCCCTGCTCAGTGCTGCGCACGCTTCTCGTGCGCCGCCTTTAGATTACGACCATACGACCATAGAATGGGACGCGGTCCGGGCGCAAGGGTTCTGGCGAATTTAGATTATGATCGTACGAAGATGGGATGCGGGGGAGGGCACGTGGCTCCTCCCCGTGGGAGGAGGAGCGCGTGGTGCGGTACGGCAGGGAGCACAAGCAGGAGACGAGGCAGCGGATCATCGAGACGGCCGGCCGCCGGCTCAAGAAAGACGGCATCGACGGCTCCGGGGTCGCCACGCTCATGGCGGACGCGGGACTGACCAATGGCGCCTTCTACGCCCACTTCGCATCCAAAGAGGAGCTGGTCGCCACCACGGTCGCCGACCAGCTCCGCGAACAGCGCGAACACCTCAGCGAGGTGGCGCCCGGCCGCGCCGGAGTCGAGCAGATCGTGCGCCAGTACCTGTCAGCCGAGCATCGCGACAACCCCGGCGAAGGCTGCCCGTCGGCCGCCCTGCTCGATGAGATCGGCCGCTGCACGGACGCGACCAGGCAGGCCTACACCGTCGGCGTACTGGCCATCATCGACGACTTCACCGCACGTCTGGCGCCGCACGATCCGCAGTCAGCACGCCTCAAGACGCTCACCGTCTACGCCGGAATGATCGGGACACTGCAACTCTCCCGCGCCCTGGCCGACCGGCAACTCGCCGACGCCGTCCTTGAGCAAGGCATCGACAACGCCCTCACACTGCTGGACGCCACCGTCGTGGCGATCCTGGAAACGATCTAGCCCGCATACGGTTCGTCAACTCGGCGGGGGGCCGAGGTCAGGAGCTCGTGAGGATGACGAGTTGCTGGGTCGCTCGGGTCATCGCGACATAGCGGTCGACCGCTCCTTCGATGCCCTTGCCGAACGCCTCTGGGTCGATGAGGACGACCAGGTCGAACTCGAGCCCCTTCGACAGCTCCGGAGTCAGCGACCGGACGCGGGACGTCCCACGGAATGTGGGGTCGCCGATCACGCAGGCGATCCCGTCGGCATGTGCGGCGAGCCAGGTGTCGAGGATCGAGCCCAGATCCGAAGCGGATCCGTGTACGACGGGGACGCCGCTGCTGCGGATGGAGGTCGGTACGTTGGCGTCTGGGAGCACGGCCCGGATGACCGGCTCGGCCTCCGCCATGATCTCTTCCGGGGTCCGGTAGTTGATGCTCAGGGAGGCCAGGGTGATCCGGTCGAGCCCGATCCGCTTGAGCCGTTCCTGCCACGACTCCGTGAACCCGTGCCTGGCCTGGGCACGGTCCCCGACGATGGTGAAGCTCCGGGACGGGCAGCGGAGCAGCAACATCTGCCATTCCGCGTCGGTCAGCTCCTGAGCCTCGTCCACGACGATGTGGGCGAACGGGCCGGCGAGCAGGTCGGGTTCGGTGCTGAGCAGTGCGGTCTCGTCGACCAGGGCGTCCCGTAGGTCCTGTCCGCGAAGCATCGTCATCACGCCTTCGCCGTCGTCATCGGCCTCGAGCAGGTTGTCGACGACGCTGGCCATGCGCTCGCGTTCGGCGGCGACAGAGGCCTTTTGCCGGCGCTTACGTCGCGACGCCTCCGGGTCACCGAGCCGTTGCCGTGCCGCGTCCAGGAGCGGCAGGTCGGACACCGTCCAGGCCTGGGCGTCCTCGCGCTGCAGCCGCCGAACGTCATCGAGGCTGAGCCAGGGAGCGCACAGCCGCAGGTAGGCGGGTACCGACCACAGGTCTCCGACGAGGTCTGCCGCTTCGATCAGCGGCCACGCGCGGTTGAAGATCGTGAGCAGCTCCCTGTTCTGCAGCAGCGACTTGCGGAGCAGGACGGTTGAGATGTCGTCGTTGTCGTGCTTGTCGGCCAGGATCTTGAGGAGTTCCTCCCAGATCTGGTCGCGCGCATCGTTGTGCGGGGTGCCGGGTTCTGCTGCTTCGAACGCCTCGGCCCAATCGTCGGTGCTCAGCCGGATATCGGACCAGGGGGTCGTGACCGTCATCCCCTTGGTGGGCAGGTTCTCGTAGAACCTGACGGCGGGCTCGATCGCCTTCACCAGGTCCGCGGACGACTTCAGGAGGGCCACGGCCGGGTCGGGCTCGATCCCGGCCGCAGCTCCTTCGGCGACGAGGTCCCGCAGGGTGCAGGTCTGTACGCCCTCCTCTCCGAGGCTGGGGAGGACGTCGGCGACGTAGGCCAGGTAGGGCTGGTGCGGACCGACGAACAGCACCCCGCCCCGATGGTGACCGAGGCGAGGGTCGGAGTAGAGGAGGTAGGCGGAGCGGTGCAGAGCGACGACGGTCTTCCCCGTACCCGGACCGCCGTCGACGACGAGAGCGCCGCTGGATCCCGCGCGGATGATGGCGTCCTGGTCGGCCTGGATGGTGCCGAGCACGTCTCGCATCCGGGCCGATCGGTTGCTGCCCAGGCTGGCGATGAAGGCGGACTGGTCGTCGAGCGCGGCGTGCCCTTCGAACCCGTCCGAGGTGAACACCTCGTCCCAGTAGTCGCTGATCCGGCCGCGGGTCCAGCGGTACCTGCGGCGGCTCGCCAGGCCCATCGGGTTGGCGTGGGTGGCTCCGAAGAACGGCTCAGCCGCGGGGGAGCGCCAGTCGAGGAGCAGCCGACGACCCGTGCTGTCCGTAAGGCCAAGTCGTCCGACGTACATGGGCTCGGGGTCGTCCGCGCTGACCATGTGCCCGAGGCACAGGTCCAAACCGAAGCGGCGCAGCGCGCGCAGGCGGGCGGTCAGCCGGTGGACCTCCAAGTCCCGGTCCAACGCCTGCCGGCCCTTGCCGCCGGGAGCCTTGCGCTCGGCGTCGAGGCGGTCGGACAGGTCGGCGATCGACTGCTCGAGGCTCTCCGCGATGGCCGTGAAGTGCTGCTCATCGCCGGCGATCAGCTTCGGGTCGGCCTTGGGGGAGAGGTGGTCGGGAAGATCAAACGCGCTGGTGGTCAGCGGGTTCACGTGATTTGGCTCCGATCTGAGGTCGCTGGCGACCATTACACGCAAGAAAGGCGTCTGAACCGGCGTGACGAACACGACACCGCGCACTTCGTGGCTCCCGTTTCCGCAGGTTCTGGCCTCGGCCCACGATTCTGCGGCACGACCCGGGTCTTGCCGCAAGTCCCCCGGTGCGCTATAGGTTGAGAGTGGAAAGGGGTGGGTGTTCTCCTTTTCCGCTCATCGTCCGTTGCGGACGGACAACCTCCTCGCGAAGCGGCGGCGCTCCGCGTACGACGGTACCCTCGGCCCAGGTCGCCGCGCGACACGAGCGCTGGTCAACTGAGCCTTCGCAATCCCCCACCCGAGGCGCCGGCCTCACAGTTCGGCGCGCTGTGTCGTCGAATGGGTGAGGGCAGCCGCGACCGAGGGAGCCGACGACACCATGACCACCCCATCCGAGCCAGGACACGGCCGGCTTGATCCGAGCCTGAGCGCGATCATGAGCGAGCGGCGTCAGCTGATCAATCTGGCGTACCGGCTGCTCGGCTCCCTGGCCGATGCCGAGGATGTCGTCCAGGAGACCTACACCCGCTGGTACGCCATGTCCCGTGAGCAGCAGGACGCCATCGAATCGCCCGGCGGCTGGCTGACGACGGTGGCCAGTCGCGTGTGCCTGGACCTGCTCGGCTCGGCACGGGCTCGGCGGGAGCGTTACGTGGGCGAATGGATCCCTGAGCCGCTGCCCGATCGTACGGAGTGGATCAGTGTGCGGCCGGGCGGCACCGCGGTCGACCCGGCCGAACGGGTCACTCTCGACGAGTCGATCAACATGGCCTTCCTCGTCGTGCTCGAATCGATGACCCCGGCCGAACGCGTCGCGTTCATCCTGCACGACGTCTTCTGCCACTCCTTCGCCGAAGTGGCCGAGATCGTCGGCCGTACGCCGGCGGCCTGCCGTCAGCTGGCCTCCTCGGCCCGCCGCCGCATTCGCACGTCGCAGGCTCCCGCGACCCCGGCGGCGCGGCAGGCCGGCATCGTCCGGGACTTCAAGCAGGCCTGGCAGGCCAAGGACATCGCCACCCTCATCAGCCTGCTCGACCCGGACGCCACGGCGATCGCCGACGGCGGCGGCCTGGTCAGCGCCGTGCTCCGCCCCATCGAAGGCCGCGAGCAGATCGCGCGCTACGCCGTCGAGATCGCCGGCCGGACCGAGCTGATGATCCTGGAGCGTACGGTCAACGGCCAGCCCGGCCTGATCGCTCAGCAGGACGGCGTCACCGTGATGGTGATGGCGTTCGACGTCGCGGGCGACCTGATCAAGCACATCTGGGCGGTCCGCAACCCCGAGAAGCTCCGGCCGTGGACGGTGGGGCCACAGCACTAGGGCTGGACCGAGCAGGATCGGAGAAGCGCTGGTCATCGAGCCGCGGCTAATGTGAATGGCTATGGACCTCACCATTCATACGAGCTTCCTCCCGCATGACGACCCGGACGCCGCCCTGGCCTTCTACCGCGACACCCTCGGCTTCGAGGTACGCAGCGACGTCGGGCAGGGCACGATGCGCTGGATCACGGTCGGCCCCGTCGGCCAGCCCGGCACGTCCATCCTCCTGGCGCCGCCGGCCGCAGACCCCGGCATCACCGAGGACGAGCGCCGCACCATCGTCGAGATGATGGCCAAGGGCACCTACGGCTGGATCCTGCTGGCCACCCGGGACCTCGACGGCACCTTCGAGAAGCTGCAGGCCGGCGACGCCGAGGTCGTCCAGGAGCCGACGGAGCAGCCGTACGGCGTCCGCGACTGCGCCTTCCGCGATCCCGCGGGCAACCTGGTCCGCATCCAGGAGCTTCGCTGAGCCGTTCGGCAATCGATCGACCTGAAAGGAGTTCTGTCATGTGTCATCCCGCATGGGGACGCGCACTTACCGCGGCACAGCGCCTGAACGATCTCGCGCGGCTGCGCCGTGTCCGCGATCGGATCGATCGGGAGTACGCGCAGCCGCTGGACGTCGAGGCGCTCGCCCGCGGCGCGCACATATCGGCCGGGCATCTCAGCAGACAGTTCCGGCTCGCCTACAGTGAGTCACCATACTCCTATCTGATGACGCGGCGCATCGAGCGCGCGATGGCGCTGCTGCGTCGTGGCGACCTCAGCGTCACCGAGGTCTGTTTCGCGGTCGGCTGCTCGTCGCTGGGCACGTTCAGCACCCGCTTCACCGAGCTGGTCGGCATGCCGCCCAGCGCCTACCAACGCCAGGCGGCGGGCGCCGCGGCGGGGATGCCGTCGTGCGTGGCGAAACAGGTGACGAGACCGGTCAGGAATCGAGAAGCGCCGGTCATCGAGCCGCAACTAGCGTGATGGCTATGACTTCCATCGCATCCCTCACCCTCGAAGTGGCCGATACCGAGGCCGCCGACCGCTTCTACACCGCCTTCGGTCTGGGCGCTCACGTGCACCTGCGGGCCTCGGAGGTGCCGGCGACCGGCTTCCGTGGGTTCGTGCTGTCGCTCACGGTGTCCCAGCCGTCCACCGTCGACGCCTTCATCGGCGCCGCCCTCGGCGCCGGCGCCACGCCGGTGAAGCCTGCCGAGAAGTCGTTCTGGGGCTACGGCGGCGTCGTACAGGCCCCCGACGGGACGATCTGGAAGGTCGCGACGTCGGAGAAGAAGGACACCGGGCCGGCCAGCCGGCAGTTCGACGAGATGGTGCTCCTGCTGGGAGCCACGGACGTGGCCGCCAGCAAGCGGTTCTACGTCGACCGCGGCCTCGTCGTGGCGAAGAGCTTCGGCCGCAAGTACGTCGAGTTCGCCACCGCGTCGAGTCCGGTCAAGCTGGCCCTGTACGGGCGCCGTGCCCTTGCCAAGAACGTCGGCGTCCCCATGGACGGCACCGGATCGCACCGGCTCATGCTCGGCAGCGACGCCGGTTCTTTCACCGACCCAGACGGGTTCGCATGGGAGGCGGCATCGTGACGGGAGCACCGCCGCGTGAGCTCGAAGAGAGGCTGCGGGACACTCGCGCGAGACTGGAGGCCGACATCGATCTCTGGGTCGCGACGCCGGGCTCCGCGGGCGTCCACCTCATCCCGCTCTCGTACCTCTGGGACGGGACCGCGTTCCTCATCTCGACGCCGAGTGCCTCGGTCACCGGCCGCAACCTGCTGGCGGACGGCCGGGTACGACTCGGCCTCGGGCCGACGCGCGACGTCGTGGTCGTCGACGGCACCGCCGAGCCGGTGAACCTCGCCGACCTCGCCCCGGAGACGGGCGACGCGTTCGCGGCCAAGACCGGTTTCGACCCGCGCGAACTCGACGAGCCCTACCAGTACTTCCTGATCCGGCCACGGCGCATCCAGGCCTGGCGAGAGGCGAACGAGCTGCGGGGACGCGACCTCATGCGCGACGGCCGCTGGCTCGGCTGACCGCCGCCCGGGAACACCCGCCCCATCCGGGCGACAACCGATCACTTGCCGAGAAGCCGCCACCCCGGCGGATCTTTGGCATGCCGCAAGAGAGGAAATCTGCCATGAAGGACACCGAGAACACCGGCGCAGCCGACGAGAAGTTCGACGGATTCACGGATGAGGAACGGGCCGCGATGAAGGAGCGCGCCAAGGAGCTGAAGGCGTCCGCCCGGCGCGGCTCACGCGCGGCCAAGGCGGACGTGGAGAGCGACGTGCTCGCGAAGATCGCCGAGATGGAGGAGGCGGACCGCGTCATCGCCGAGCGGCTCCACGACATCGTCAAGGCCAACGCGCCGGCCCTCTCGCCGAAGCTCTGGTACGGGATGCCGGCGTACGCCAGGAACGGCAAGGTCGTCTGCTTCTTCCAGAGCGCGCACAAGTTCAAGACGAGGTACGCCACACTCGGCTTCAGCGACCCGGCGAACCTCGATGAAGGCACCATGTGGCCGACCGCCTTCGCCCTGACGGAGCTGACCGCCGCCGACGAGGCGCGGATCGGCGCGCTCATCAAGAAGGCCGCGGGCTGAGGCGGTCAGAGCGTCGCACCGGCCGCCAGCAGTCTCTCCGCAAGCACGCGACAGCGCTCCCCGAGCTCCGGAGGGTCGAGTACCTCGAAGTCGTGCCCCAGCAGGAGCACATGCATGAGCACGAAGTCGAGGCTGCCGGCGCCACTGAGCACTTCGCAGAGCTCGCTCCCGCGCCGCCGTACGACGGCCGCCGACGCCGGAATCTGCGCGCGTACCGTGTCGGCCGGCGCGTGCACGAGGAAGCGCGCCTGGTGTGGGTAGACCCGGCTCGCCACACTCTCCTGTACGTACGTCGCCGCGTCGGGCGCTTCGCGCGGGCGGAAGTGCCAGGTCCGGGCGGACACGTCGGTCATCCGGTCGACGCGGAAGCTGCGCCAGTCGTCGCGATCGAGGTCGTAGGCCAAGAGGTACCAGCGCCGGTCGGAGGCGACCAGGCGGTAGGGCTCGATCCGCCGCCGTCGCACCTCGTTCCCGGACGGATAGCCGAAGCCGGCCTCGACCTCGTCGCGGCAGGCTCTGGCCAGCGTCATGAGCACCTCGGAGTCGACCGGCGTACGGCCGCCGCCGAAGGACTCCACCGAGCCGGAGAGCGCGCGCACCTCGTGCCGCAACCGGGTGGGCAGCACCCGGTCGAGCTTGGTCAGCGCCCGGAGCGCGGCGTCGCCGGCGCTGGCGACCGCGCCACCCGCGCCGACGAGCAGTGAGAGGGCGGTGGCGATCGCCTCCTCGTCGTCGAGAAGCAGCGGCGGCAGGTCCTGCCCCGGGCCGAGCTGGTAGCCGCCGCCGACACCCTGGCCGGCATGCACCAGATAGCCGAGTGCGCGCAGCCGCTCGACATCACGCCGTACCGTACGCGGCGTGACCCCGAGCCGGTCGGCGAGCTCGGGGCCGGTCCAGACCTGACGCTGCTGCAGCAGCCCGAGCAGGGTGAGCACCCGCTCCGTCGTACCCCGCTCCGCACCGCTTGCCACGTCCATTCCCACACCCTGCCAGAGATAGCGGACCGATTCTGTCCGCTTGGGGTGTGAGGGTGGCTCCATGGACGCAGACGAACCCGACTGGAACCGTACGCTGCGCGAGCAGTGGGAGTTCCACTGGAACCATCAGGTCCGAGCCCGGCTCGACGGCCTCACCGACGACGAGTACTTCTGGTCGCCGGTGCCGGACGCCTGGAGCGTGCGGCCGCGCGGCAGCTCGACGGCGCCCGTGCAGGTCGGTGCCGGGGACTTCACGATGGACTACGCCTTTCCCCAGCCGGTCCCCGCAGCCTTCACCACGATCGCCTGGCGGCTCGGCCATGTCATCGTCGGCGTGCTCGCCGCGCGCAACGCGGCGTACTTCGGCGCTCCGGCGGCGTCGTACGAGACCTGGGAGTACGCCGGCAGCGCGGCCACCGCGCTCGACCAGCTCGAAGCCCAGCTCGACGGCTGGCTGGCCGGGGTGCGCGGCCTCAGCGAGGCCGAGCTCCAGGTCGCGGTCGGCGCGAAGGAGCCCTATCCCGAGGCGTCCATGGCCGATCTGGTGCTGCACATCCACCGCGAGCTGATCCACCACCTGTCCGAGGTCTGCCTGCTGCGCGATCTCTACCTGCACACGAACGGAGTAACGCGATGAGCCGCCACATCCAGGTCACCTTCGACGCCCACGACCCGCGAGCGCTGTCATTCTTCTGGCGCGAGGTACTGGGCTACGTCCACCCCGCCCCGCCCGGCGTCGACCTGCCCGAGGGCGCCGACCCGCTGGCCGCGTGGGACGACTTCCTCGCGCGGGTCGGCGTACCGGAGGAGCAGCGCAACACGAGATCGGCCATCGAGGACCCGGATGGGCACGGGCCACGGGTGTTCTTCCAGCAGGTGCCGGAGGGCAAGGTCGCCAAGAACCGCGTCCACCTCGACGTCCGCGCGGCTCCCGGGCTGCGGGGAGAGGAGCGGATGGCGGCGCTGGAGGCCGAGTGCGACCGGCTCGTCGCGCTGGGAGCGAAGCGGGTACGTCGCTACGAGCCCGATCCTCCGATGAGCGGCGGCCTCATCGTGATGACCGACCCCGAGGGCAACGAGTTCTGCCTGGACTGACGCGGACCGGGCATGCCCATTCAGGCGGGGCCTCGTGGCCAGGCGTCGAACTGGAGAGCTGGCGGGTCCGCGAATTCGCCGGCCTTCTTCACGCAGTCAGGGCAGATGGGTTCCTTGACCGATCTGGCCACGGCTTCCGGTGTCGGTTCGCGGATGCTGCCCAGCACGGTCATGCCTGGAAGAAGACCGGTCTCGGGGTCGATCATGGCGGTCGTGACACTCGCCGGGGTGAAGCGGAAGGTGCGCTTGCACGCGTAACAGCTGCCGATGGTCGGGATCTGCTCGTCTCCCATGGTGCCCATCCTCCTCTCTCACGACACCAACGCCAAGAACCGGCAAGTCGCGGGCCGGGCTTTGCATGAGCATGCGTTTGGATGCATACTCTCTCTCATGTCCAAGGTTCTCACCTCCTTGCCCACCGGCGAGCGCGTCGGCATCGCTTTCTCGGGCGGCCTCGACACCTCGGTCGCCGTCGCGTGGATGCGCGACAAGGGCGCCGTCCCGTGCACCTACACCGCCGACATCGGCCAGTACGACGAGCCCGACATCGCCTCGGTGCCCGGTCGTGCGGTGGCGTACGGGGCTGAGATCGCGCGCCTGGTCGACTGCCGGGCGGCGCTGGTCGAGGAGGGCTTGGCCGCGCTCGCCTGCGGTGCGTTCCATATTCGTTCGGCCGGGCGCCCCTACTTCAACACCACGCCGCTCGGTCGTGCCGTCACGGGGACCCTGCTGGTGCGGGCGATGCTCGAGGACGACGTGCAGATCTGGGGCGACGGCTCGACGTTCAAGGGCAACGACATCGAGCGGTTCTACCGCTACGGGCTGCTCGCGAACCCCCACCTGCGCATCTACAAGCCCTGGCTCGACGCGGACTTCGTGTCCGAGCTCGGCGGGCGCAAGGAGATGTCGGAGTGGCTGCTGGCCCACGACCTGCCTTACCGCGACAGCACTGAGAAGGCCTACTCGACCGACGCCAACATCTGGGGCGCCACCCACGAGGCCAAGACCCTGGAGCACCTCGACACCGGCATCGAGACCGTGGACCCGATCATGGGCGTGCGATTCTGGGATCCTGCGGTCGAGATCGACACCGAGGACGTGACCATCGGGTTCGACCAGGGCCGCCCGGTGACGATCAACGGCAAGGAGTTCGCCACCCCGGTCGACCTGGTGATGGAGGCGAACGCGATCGGTGGACGGCACGGCATCGGCATGTCGGACCAGATCGAGAACCGGGTGATCGAGGCCAAGAGCCGCGGCATCTACGAGGCGCCGGGGATGGCGTTGCTGCACGCGGCGTACGAGCGGCTGGTCAACGCGATCCACAACGAGGACACCCTGGCCAACTACTACAACGAGGGACGGCGGCTCGGCCGGCTGATGTACGAGGGCCGCTGGCTCGACCCGCAGGCGCTGATGGTGCGAGAGTCCCTGCAGCGCTGGGTCGGCACGGCGGTCATCGGCGAGGTGACGCTGCGGCTGCGGCGCGGTGAGGACTACTCGATCCTGGACACCTCCGGCCCGGCCTTCAGCTACCACCCGGACAAGCTGTCGATGGAGCGCACCGAGGACTCGGCGTTCGGCCCGGTGGACCGGATCGGCCAGCTCACCATGCGCAACCTGGACATCGCCGACTCGCGCGCCAAGCTCGAGCAGTACGCCAGCCTCGGCATGGTCGGCACCACCCATCACGCGCTCATCGGCATCCCGGTGGCGGCCTCGACCGAGCTGATCGGCGCGATGCCGGAGGGCGGCGCCGAAATCATCGCCTCACGCGGTGAGGTCTCCGACGAGGACGAGATGCTCGACCGCGCCGCGATGGAGCTCGGCACCGACTGACCGGCCTCGGCCGCCCCGGTGTGCGTCGTACCTGCTGAAGATGTCGATCTCAGGTGGAGAACGCCGCCGGGTTGCGGCGAACGGCGGCGGCCCGGCTGCGGCGTGCGTACATGACGGTCCAGGCGACGAGCGCGGCCGTGACCACGATGGGCAGCACCGTGGAGATCAAGACCATCGTCGAAGTGGGCAGCACGTACGACAGGACGACCCGTGCGACCGCCTCGGCCAGATAGGCGACGCCCCACACGAGGGTGAGGACGCGCTGCGTCCGGCGGAAGCCGGCGTACTCCCACAAGCCGTTCCACCGGGCCAGCCCCTCCTCGGTGCCGTCGGTGCCGAACTTCCGTCCGAAGTAGAACATCAACGGGCGGCGCGTCAGCAGCGACCCGAGCAGCACCAGGCCGAACAGGCCGGTGGCCGCCGAGTCCTTGACCAGCACCAGCGACGCGCTGCGGAACACCAGCGCGCTCAGCACACCGAGCCCGACCACGATCAGCGCGAGCACGCCGAAGTCGTCGACGCGACGCTTGATCAGGAAGATGCCGAGCACCTCGACGGCGGGCCAGACCCCGGAGATCGCGAGCGCGGCGACGGCCGACACGCCGCGGTCGGCCAGCACCGTGTACGTCAGGTAGGGCAGGACGACGTTGAACACGATCGTCGGTCCCCAGTTCAGCGCGATTGCCCGGAACCGTGCCATCAGACCCTCCTCGTATGTCGAATAAACTCACGAGCGTGATCGGAAATGTATCATCGGATTGGTCGCTCACACGACCTTCGCGTGGGCGCTCTGTCGCGCTCGTCCCGTTCCTCTTCGGGGTCTCCGGGCGGCCGGAGCTGTCCGGCACCGCGCTGACCCGCCTGTTGGGGGATCTCGGCCTGACCGAGGCGGCGGCGCGCGCCCTTGTCGCCCGGATGCGGCGCGACGGCCAGTTGGTCAGCGAGCGGCGCGGCGGCGGCGCGTACTACCGGCTGGCCGGCGCCATGGCCGCGGGCTTCGCGCAGATCCGGCGCGGCACCTCGGACGAGCCCCCGCCGTGGACCGGGCACTTCCACGCGCTGCTGTACCAGGTGCCGGAGAGCGAGCGCGCCTACCGCGACGCGCTGCGCCGGGCCGCGCTGCTCACCGGGTACGGCCTGCTCCAGCAGGGGGTGCTCATCGCGCTCACCGACCGCTCCGCCCACCTCGGTACCCTGCTCACCCCGCCGGAAGGCGTCCGGCTGCACCGGGCCACCCTCGCGATGGCGGAGGCGGACGCCGCCCACGCCGCGTACGACGCCTGGGATCTCGGGGCGCTGAGCGAGACGTACTCCCAGCATGCCGAGGCCATCGAGACGGCGGTCCGCACGGCCCCGGACGAGCTTCGGGCGGAGGCGGCGGCGCTGCGTACGTTCAGCCGGCTGCTCGGCACGGCCCTGGTCGACACCCTGCGCGCGCCGCGACTGCCGGAGCCGCTGCGGCCGGCTGGGTGGGCGCTGCCCCGGTTGTTCGCCGCGGTCGACGCGGTGCAGCGGGTCTACGGCGCCCCAGCCGTCACGTACGTGCGCCAGGTGCTGGACGAGGACTGACCAGGGCACGTCTCCTCGGTGCACCGTGCTGAGCAAAAGGCGCAGAAGTCTGCGTGCGTATCTTCCGGCTTCTAGGATCTTGGCGGATAGCGTGGGAAAAGTTACTCTTTGTGACTTATCTGGGACGGATGGTGATGACGTTGCCTTCAGACGAGTCGGCCCGGATATACGACCGGGCGGCGATCAAGAGGCTCGGCGACGCGCTTGTCGACGACACCACCGGGACCTCTCCCGTGTCGTATCTGGAAGAGGCCGGCGCCTTTCCCCCGAATATGCGACTCGGCTGGGGCGCGCTGGGTGTGCTTGGATCTCCGTTGGCCCTGGAGCACGACAAAATAGTCGCCGCCGCCGAGCGGAAGCTGGGCGACATGGCCCAATCTCTGCACGGTCATCGAGACGAGCTGTATACGGCATCCGGAAACGTGGGCACCGCGGAAGTGGAGAACATAGAGAATGTCCGAAGCATTTAAACTCCCCATACCAGGAGGCACTCCAAGTCCGTACGAGCCCGGCGGCGGCGGTGATCTGCTGTGGATGCAGCTGACGACACTCGGTGAATACGCCTTCGCTGCCGCCATATTGCCCGTGATGCAGAAGTCCGTGCTCAAGTACGGCCTTACGGTGCCGGTGGATCCGCAGTTGCTGCACAAGGCCGCGGACGGCTGGAGTGCCGTCAGTGGCAACGTGTTCGCCTCCGGCACGTCCATGCAGGAGCAGCACGACAGTGTGTCCGCGGCCAGTTGGCAGGCGCTGGATCGAGCGGCTTTCGGGGAGAAGGTCACCGAGTTCGCCATGGGCTCGCAGGCCGCCGCCGACTCGGCCCATCGTCTTTCGTGGATCCTCAGAGTACTGGCCAACATTTGGACCGCGTGGATCTACCTGAACTTCGCGAATGCGACGTCCACCGCGACGTTCGCGCTCGCGGGGGCGCTCAGCGGAGGCGGGAGGATCTACGCTCAATTGCAGGCGCGTTCCGTGGCCCTCTCGATTGAGCAGCGGATTCTGGTGCTGCGCAACGAGGTTCTGTGGGACCTCTTCAAACTCCTCGTGACGTGTGGAGCCGCCTGGGGGTACGACAAGATCCTGACGGACGGCCTGAAGTGACGGGTGACTCCGGTCGCCGAACGGTCCAACGCGGGTCCCCCGGTCAGTAGCCGAACTCCTTGCGCATGCGGTTCAGCTCGCCCATCGTGTCGCTCATCATGCGGTCGAACGCCTTCTGCGCCTCCTCGACCTGCGCTCTGGCGGCTTCCGGATTCATGGTGTTCTCGTCGAACGAATCCGTCAGGATCTCCGACAGTTGACGCTTGAGGTCCGCGTCGGCATCGTGAATCGCTTTGAGGATCGCCGCGGACATCTCCTCGACGCTCATGCGCTTGGCCCGGGGGTCGATATCGAGTCTGCTCACCCCGGAGGTGGTGCACTCGACCGCGATATGGTCGTCGGCGGTCGTGGCCCGGCCGACCACGTCCGCTGCTCTTCTCTGTGCTTCTTCAAAACGGGCCACCCGCTCATGTGAATCCCGCAGCAACGCGTCGACGTTCATGTTCGCGAAATCACCGAAGCCGTGTGCCGCCACTTGTCCTACCTCAGTTCTCTACTTACCGCCATGGCGATGCCGGGCATCACAATATCGACATGCCGCAGGGTCTCAACAAGACGCCGCGTGTTAAATCTGTTCGGCCAGTTGCTTGGCGAGGGTCAGTCCCGTGAGGACCGGGTTGACGGACCCGACCGTCGGGAACAGCGACTGGTCGCAGGAGTAGGCGTTCCGTACGTGATGGAAGCGTCCCATCGGGTTGGTCACCGAGGTGGCCGGGTCGTCGCCCATCCACAGCGTGCCGGACTCGTGGTAGGTCGTACCGAGCCCGCGGTGCCATTCGGGGAACGGCCTGTCGAGGGGGAACGGCGCCGCGTGCCAGGCGTTGTCGTACAGGTACTGGATCTGGTCCGGTGAGCCGGAGACTGCCCGGGCGATGGCGAGCGCCGCGGTGTCCATGGCCTGCCAGACCTGCTCGTCCCGCGGATCGAGCGTGATGTGCAGGTAGGCGCGCGGGATGCCGTACTCGTCGACTTCGTGCGGACTGAGATTGATCCAGCTCTTGTCCGGATCCGGTATCGCGGTCGTCCGGTCCCCCCGCATCTCGCCGATGCCGCGCAGGGTGACGGTGATCCACTCGGGATCGGTGTTGGCCAGTTGCCGATCGAGCAGGTCGATGTCGGGGAGCATGCGGAACAGGAGTTCGTCGGATCCGCCCTGGCTCGTCGACGCGGTGACCTGGATGTGGAAGCGGCCGGCCGGCACCAGCCCGCGCAGGAGCAGCGCGCCCGTCTGCACGTGGTCCGGCACCGGCGGCAGTGCCGTCCGGCGGATCCTGACGGTGAAGTCGCTGCGTACATGCGCCATCAGATTGCGGCCCATGAGCGGGGTGGGGAACGAGCACAGGGCGAGCCGGGTGCTCTCCACCGCGCTCGCGGCCAGGATCACGGCACAGCCGGGGGAGACCTGAAGGGACTCCGACTGCCCGGCGGCGTCGACGTCGATCCTGGTCACCACACCGTCGGCCGTGTGCGCCCTGATGACGTGCGCCAGGGGCACCACGAAGAGCCGGCGATCCGCGTCGCGTCCGCCGGAGGCGGCCACGTCCTCCCGGACCGCGTCCATCAGCATCGGCAGGCTGCTGTACTTGTCGAAGCTGAAGAGCCCGGACACCGGCGAGTCTCCCTGCACGGCGAGCGGCGCGACCTCGGTGCCACGGTCGCCGAGGCCGGTCTCGAACCCCGGCGTCACCGAGGCGGCGCTCGCGAACGCCTCGAACAACGTCGTATAGAGCTCTCCCGCGATGAAATCGGTCGCGGGCACGACGCCGATCTCGCTCTCCACCTTCAGATAGTTGTCCTCCAGGTACGCGGCCGTCGACGCCGGCCAGCGCCGCAGATCACTCGCCGTGAGCCGCGGGCACCAGCCTCCCCAGTACAGGGACTTGCCGCCGGTGCAGTACGCCAGTCCGGGAAAGTCGACGTTGCCCCGCCACGGCAACCCCCACACCAGTTCCCGCGGCACGCGTGGATCGGCGCTGGGCGAGATGGGAGCGGGGACGTTGAGCCCGATACGGCCCAGGTTCTGCACGTGCTCGGACACCAGGAAGGGGCCGGCGTCCAGCAGCAGGACCCGCTTGCCCGGGTGCCGCCGGTAGATCTTGGTCGCGCAGTAGGCCCCGTACATGCCGCCGCCGATCACCACCGCCGAGAACGGTGGCCCGCCGCTGCCCGTCGCCTCCTGCCAGGTGCTGCAGATGAAGCGGCCGAGAACATCGAGCGAGAAGCTCGTCTTCTGGACGTCCGCCTGCTGACCGGAGGGAACCAGTTCGGGAAGGGTCATGGACAAGTAGACCCCGCGAAAGTCCTTCCGGCAATCCTCGGGGCGGATCCGGCGATCCGCCCCGGATCTGGACTATTCCGCGGCGGCCCGTTCGGCCACGCTGATCTCGACGCAGAACTCGTTGCCGGCCGGGTCCGCCATGACCACCCAGCCTCGGCCGTTCGGCTTGCGACGGTCGTCGACGACGGTCGCGCCGAGCGCGGACACCCGCTCGACCTCCTGGTCCCGCGTCTGATCCGGTTCGAGGTCGAAGTGCAGCCGGTTCTTGACCGACTTCTTCTCCGGTACGCGGACGAACAGCAGGGCCGGCTGCCCGGCGGGCATCGCCAGGACCACCTCGTCGTCGCCCGGCTCGTCTATCGGGTCGACCGGATGCCCGAGTACTTTGCTCCAGAACTCCGCGAGCTCGTACGGTTCGTGCGGCTCGGCGCAGTCGACAGTGATGTGTCGGATGATGGATGTCATCTGAATCCCATGCTTGGTATGGACACTGGTGGTCATGCGGAACGGCTCACGAATCTCAGCCCCCGCACCTCCAGAAATCGCCGACCGAACACGGTGTCCAACCGGACCCTAGCATCCCCGCAGGACGTCAGAGCTGCATCAATCCCGCCGCCGTTGTCCGGAAGCCGCACTGCGCGTAAAAGCCTTCGAGGTGGGGTTCGTAGTCCACGTGCAGCCAGCCGGCGCCGCGGGACTTCGCCTCGTCAGCGGCCGCGCGGACCAGGCGCACCCCGAGCCCTGTTCTGCGCTCGGCGGGATGCACGGTGGTGTCCAGGATGAAGGCGTGGATGCCGCCGTCCGTGGCGACGTTCACGAAGCCGACCAGGCGGTCTCCGCGATGGGCGGCGATCCAGCAGAGGCTGTGCTCGAGCGTGCGGGCGAACGAGGTGTCGTCGTGGCCGGGCCAGGAGGCGGCGAAGAGGTCGTTGAGATCGCGGTCGGTGAGGGGAGGGCACACGGTGAGCGTGATGGCAGGTGCCGGCGTCATGATCGAAAAGCTACCTGAGCGCGTCCACCGGCTCCATCCTGGCCGCGCGCAGTGCCGGGTACAGGCCGGCCAGCAGGCCGACCACGGCTCCGGCGATGGGAGCCCCGATCGCCAGCCGTACGTCGAGGAGGGGCGTCCACTGCTTGGCGGCCGAGACGGCGACGACGGCGACCACGCCGACGCTCGCGCCGATCACACCGCCGGCCAGCCCGATCAGCGTCGACTCCAGCAGGAACTGGGCGGCGATGTGCCGGCGAGCCGCGCCGAGCGAGCGGCGCAGGCCGATCTCGGCGACGCGTTCCATCACGGTGACGAGCGTGACGTTGGCGATGCCGACCGCGCCCACCACGAGCGAGACCAGGCCGAGGATCAGGAAGAGCGCGTTGACGTCGTCCTGCGCCTGGTCGCGGGCCCTGGTGGGGCTGGGCGGGGCGACCACCTGGAGCATGTCGCCGTTGCCGGGGGAGAGCGCGTCCGGCGCCTGCCGGGCGATCAGGTCGGCGGCGCCCAGGCTGGTGTTGACCAGCACCCTGGTCACGTCCCGTAGCCCGAACTGCTTGCCCACCGTGGGCGGCACCATGACGGCGGTGCTCAGGTTCCGTTCGCGGCGCAGGTCGCCGAGGATGCCGATGACCGTGTACGCGTGCCCGCCGATGAAGATCGCCGGAGCTCGGTCGAGGCGGGTGACGCCGAGCATCTTGGCCGCCTGGTCGCCGAGCACGGCCACCCGGTCCGCACGCCGGATGTGACCGGCGTCGTAGAACCTGCCCCGCACGATCCGGCCCCGGGCGGCCTCGGGCAGGCCGGTGGTGGCGGCCAGCACGGTCAGGGTCTGCGTGGTGACGCTGGTCGGGTCGACGAGGTCGTTGGAGCGTACGGACAGGTTGGAGCTGTCCTTGCTCTCGGCCACCGCCGCCGCGGAGACCACGCCGCGCAGCCTGGTCACCCGCTCGAGCGAGTCCCAGGCGACCAGCGGCACGTTCGTGGTCTCGGGCACCTCCACCGTGATGGCCGTGGCGACCAGCTCGTCGAAGCGCCCGACGATCTGGTTGCCCGCGGTGGCGGCCACGCCGAGCGTGATGACCAGCGTGGTGATGCCCAGCACGGTGCCGAGCGTGGTGAGCGCGGAGCGCACCGGCCTGGCCAGCATGCCCGCGACCGCCTCACCGGCCAGGTCTCGTACGTGCATCACGCCTCCTCCACCAGCACGCCGTCGGTGATCCTGACCCGGCGTCCGGCCCGGGTGCTGACCTCCCGCTCGTGCGTGATGACCACGATCGTCAGCCCCTGCTCGCGCAGCTCGTCGAACAGGTCGAGCACCGCCCCGGTGTTGCGGTTGTCGAGGTTGCCGGTGGGCTCGTCGCACAGCAGCAGGGACGGCCCGCCCATCAGGGCCCTGGCCATGGCCGCGCGCTGGCGTTCGCCGCCGGACAGGCGGTCGGGCGGGAAGTTCACGCGGTGGCCGAGCCCGACCCGGTCCAGCGCCGCCAGCGCCCGCTCTCGCCTGCCTTTGCGCGGGTGCCCGCCGTAGATCTCCGCGAGCATCACGTTCTCCACGACGCTGCGGTGGGCGAGCAGGTGGAAGGACTGGAAGACGAAGCCGATGCGGTCGCCGCGCAGCCTGGTCCTGACGCCGTCGCGCAGGGCGGTGGTCTCGATGCCGTCCAGGCGGTAGCTGCCCGAGCTGGGCCGATCCAGCAGGCCCAGAACGTTGAGCAGGGTGGACTTGCCGGAGCCCGACGGGCCGACGATCGCCAGATAGTCGCCACGGGCCACCCCGAACGAGACGTCGTCGAGCGCGCGGACCGGCGGCTCGGCGGGGTAGTCCCTGCGTACGGCGGTCAGCTCGATGACCTGCTCAGGCATCGCCGACCACCACCCGGTCGCCTTCGTTGAGCGTGCCGCTGACCTCGACGTTTCCGTCGGTGGTCAGGCCGGTGCGGACCTCGACCTCCTTGGTCTTGTCCGTGGCGTACTCCACCTGCACGCGCGCCTTGCCGTCGGCTCCCGTGACGACCGCGGCCACCGGGACCACCAGCACCGGCTCCTCGGTCGCCCCCACCGTCACCCTGGCTGTGACCGCGGCGCCCGACAGGCCCTTGAGCCCCTTCATCGAGCTCGGCGTGAGCAGGACCGGTTGCGTGTTCTCGGCGGCCTTCTCCTGGCCGGGCACCGTGGCCTTCTCGCCGACCGCGCTGAGCGTCGCCGGGTACGTCTTGCCCGAGTCGAGCTCGATGACCGCGCTCATGCCCGCGCGGAGCAGGTCGGATTCCGCGGTCTCGACCGTCCCCGTCACCATGAACGTCGAGCTGGTCACCGTCGCGGCCTCGTTCTCGACGGTCTGGCCCGCCTTCACCCCGGTCTTCTGCACCCGGGCGGGCAGCTTCGGCAGGAACACGACCTCGCCCGGGGGGATCGCCGTGCCGTAGGTCCGGCCGAACTCGGCCAGCAGCGACCTGGCCGCCGTCACGTCCTTGCCCGCGTTGGCCACCTTGAGCTTGGTGGGGGAGAGCTGCCGGGCCTGGCGCAGCGCCTGCTGGGCCGCGACCAGCCCGTCGTTCGCCGTGCGCACGGCCTTGCGGAGCTCCTCCAGCCGCTTGTCGCGGGCCTGCCGCGCCTCCTCCCTGATCCGGCCGTACGCCTCGCGCGCCTGCTCCAGCTCGGCCCTGGCGTTGTCCACCCGCAGCTCCAGCAGGCTCGTGTCCGCCGTCGCCTGAGGCGCGGGGGTGACCGTCGGAGTGGCGGTCGGCTGGGACCTGGCCGCGGTGAGCGCCTGCTCGGCTTCGAGCAGCTTCTCCTCGGCCGCGCGTACGGTCCCGTCGGCCGCGGCCAGCTTGGCGTCGTCCTCCGGGGTGAGCCGCTGCCCTTCGGCCTCCTTCAGCGCGGCCCGCGCCGACTTCTGGTCCGCCTTGGCGTTGGCCAGCTTGACCTTCAGCGGCAGCACGTCACGCCCCTGGTCGAGCGCCTGCCTCTCGGTCGCGAGGGTCTCCCGCGCGGTCTGTACGGCCTTGCGCAACTGGTCGTAGGCCTGCCGGTCGGCCAGCGTGGGCTGCTGGGCCTCGTACCCCTTCTTCTTGTACATCCGGGTGACGGCGGCGATCGTGGCCCGGTCGAACACCCCCGAGGCGGGGCCGCCGAACCCGAGCCGGCGCAGCGCCTTCTGGAGCTGCTTGACGTCCTCGCCCTCGGTGCCCGGCCCGATCGTGCGGTGCATCGGCACGGAGCCGCGCAGCGCGAACACCGGGCGCCCGTTCACCTCCATGAACACCGCTCCTTCCGTCAGCCTGCCCTGGCGCGGCGCCCGGGTGACCCGCTGCAGCTCAGAGGTGCCGCCGACCACCCCGGCGAGGGTGAGGGGCAGCGGCGAGCCGTACGCCAGCGTGCCGCTGACCACGATCGTGCTGACCAGCTTGCGGCGCTGGACGGCGGCGGTGACGAGCGACGCCTTCGGCGCGGTACGGCGGGCGGCCTCGTCGGCGGGAGAGCGCAGGCGGGTGCTCACGACCCAGCCGGCGGCGGCGATGACCACGACACCCGCGATGACGAAGGCGAGCAGCCTCCGGGGCGACTTCACCGCGCCTCACATACCGAATTCTTCGTGTCCTTGGCCGCCGTGGTCTGGGACGGCTGCGACGCGTTCTCGGCGGTGCCCCCGCACCCGCCGAGTACGACCAGCGCGGCGACAGGAGCAAGAGGGGATCTCTTGAGCATGGCAGGTGACAATACTCCGTTTAACAGAGCATGGTCAATCCAGGCAGTGCCGGCGCTGCCGATAGGGCGCGAACGCGGTCGCCAGGGTCAGCACGACCAGGACGCCCCAATAGGCGAGGTGCTGCCTGGTCAGTTCGTCCGCGTGCAGGCCCAGGTCGCCCGACGTGACCAGCAGGTAGAGGCCCGCGGCCAGCGCCCAGCGCGGGTCGCGCGCCAGGTACGCGCCCGCCACGGCCAGCCCCAGCGCCACCACCTCGACGGCCATCTTGCTCAGGCTGATCGGGAACCACGTCTCGTCCGGCAGCCACGAAGGGCCCGCCCACGAGGCCGCCACCGCCGCCGCGAACCACCACCATGACCGGACCCGCGGCCGATGCCGCCGCCAGATCAGCACCGCCAGACCGGACAGCGCGACCCCGTAGCCCGCGGCCACCACGACCGGGCTGCTGGTCTCGAACAGGGGGCGGTCGGTGAGCGCCGACGGGTACACAGGCAGAAGGGTGAGGTCCAGCAGCGGCCAGCCGCCGGCGATCGCGAACGCCTTGACCCCGGTGGCGAAGGTGAGCGCCAACGTCGGCCACACCCATCCGCGCATGACCGCCAGCAGCGCGAGCGCCGACAGCAGCGTCCACAGCGGTAACGAACCCGTGTACGGCAGCAACGCGGCCAGGTTCGCCGCCGACACCGCCGTGATCCCGAGATGCAGGCCGTCCGCCCACGCGCTGCCCTTGGCCTGATGGGTGATGCGGGTGCGCACACCGCCCAGGAGCAGCCCCCACGCCTCCCTGGGCACCGGGGAAGACTGTCCAGGAGCGGCGGAGTCGAGCAGGACGTCGAGCAGCTCGTCGCCGTGCGCCACGCGGTACTGCCTCGGGTAGGCCAGCAGCAGCCTGCGGTAGCGCCGTTCGAGCGCCGTCATGCGGTCGGGCGCGAGCCGAGCGGCGCGAACGTGGTCGGCCGCAGGACGAGGGACGCGGCCTCCTGCATGCGCCGGGCCTCGGACTCCACCAGCGCCTGGCCCTCATCGGTGATCCTGAAGTAGCGCCGGTTGCGACCGTTGACCGTCTCCTCGCGGTCCACGGCGATCACGCCCCGCTCGTTGAGCCGCTCCAGGATGCCGTAGAGCGTGCCGACCGAGGGCTGGACCCGGCCACCGGACAGCTCCTTGATCGACTTACTGATCGCGTGCCCGTGCAACGGGCCGCCGCGCAGCGCGGTGAGCACGAAGTACATCGGCTCGCTGACTTCTGAGGTTCCCCTGGGCATGGGATGAGATTATTCCGTTCAACGAAGCGTCCGCAACGCCTAGAGCGTCCGGTACGCGATCAGCCAGCTCTGCCCGGCGCAGAGCCGTTCCACCTCCTCGGCCGGCAGCCAGGCGGCGCTCGTGCTCTCCGACCCTGGAGCAGGCCGCACGGCGGGCCCCGGCGAGTCGAGCCGCGCCTGGAACATCACCAGATTCGTCAGCGCCCCGTAGCGGTACCCCTCGGGCACCGACCCTGTCAGCTCGATCCGCAGCCACGCGAAAACGGACAGCTCCTCCGCAGTCAGCACCAGCCCGGTCTCCTCGGCCAGCTCGCGGACCGCGGCGTCCACGGGAGATTCGCCGGGTTCGAGGTGCCCGCCGGGCATGTCCCAGCCGCGCCCCTCCCGATCGACGCAGGTCAGCAGCATCCTGCCGACGTCGTCCCGTACGACGGCGAAGGCCGTGGTGATCTCTCCGGTGGGTGGCAGCCGGGAGGACAGGACGACCTCCAGCCGGTGCGGCGTGGGGATCCACGATGCGGTCTGCGTCGCGATCACTTGATCCATGGTCTATTTCCCCCAAAAGGGATGGCAGGGCATGATCGGTGGTAACTCCGGAAGATTGGGCAACACCCTGTATATGCTCCGTTACATCTCGCGATGGTGGATGGTCGCTGTTCCCCTGCTGGCGCTCCTCGCTCTGGCGCTGTCATGGGGGCGTGAACTCCCGTTCGTCCTGGTGGTCATCGTGGCCGTGCTGCTCGCCGGCGCCGTGCTGGCCGCCGTGCACCACGCCGAGGTCATCGCGCACCGGGTGGGCGAGCCGTTCGGATCGCTGGTGCTGGCCGTGGCCGTGACGGTGATCGAGGTGGCGCTGATCGTCAGCCTGATGATCTCAGGTGGCGAGCATTCGGCGTCGCTGGCCCGCGACACGGTGTTCGCCGCGGTCATGATCACCTGTAACGGCATCGTCGGGCTGTCGCTGCTCAGCGGCGCGCTCCGGCGCAGGGTGGTGGTCTTCAACGCCGAGGGCACGGGAGGCGCGCTGGCGACGGTCGCCACGCTGAGCACGCTCAGCCTCGCGCTGCCGACGTTCACGACGAGCGCGCAAGGGCCCGCCTTCTCTCCCGCGCAACTCGGGTTCGCGGCGGTGGTGTCGCTCCTGCTGTACGGGCTGTTCGTGCTGACCCAGACCGTACGGCACCGCGACTACTTCCTGCCGGTCGCCACCGAGGGCACGGCCGCCACCACCGAGGAGCACGCGCCACGGCCGTCGGCGCGGGCCACCATGATCAGCCTCGGGCTGCTGCTGGTCGCGCTGGTGGCGGTCGTCGGTCTGGCCAAGGTCGAGTCGCCGGTGATCGAGCAGGCGGTCTCGTCGGCCGGGCTGCCCCAGGCGGTCGTCGGCGTGGTGATCGCACTGCTGGTGCTGCTGCCGGAGACCATCGCCGCGGTCCGCGCGGCCAAGCGCGACCAGATCCAGATCAGCCTCAACCTGGCCCTGGGCTCGGCGATGGCCAGCATCGGGCTGACGATTCCGGCCATCGCCGTGGCCTCCATCTGGTTGAAGGGGCCGCTGGTGCTCGGCCTCGGGGCCACGCACCTGGTGCTGCTGGGCCTGACCTTCATCGTCACGACGCTCACCGTGGTGCCGGGGCGGGCGACGCTCCTGCAGAGCGGCGTACATCTGGTGCTGTTCGCCGCGTTCCTGTTCCTGGCGATCAGTCCCTAGATGCCGCGTCTCATCGCCCGGTTGCCCAGCCAGAGGCCCAACGCGGCGATGAGGCAGGTGGCCGCCGTGCCGTACAGGATGGACGGGTCGGTGAGGTCGCCCGAGAAGAGGGCGCGCTGGGCGTCGACGATGTACGAGATCGGGTTGATCTGTCCGACCACCCGCAGCCACGCGGGCCCCGACTCCACGGGCAGCAGCACCCCGGACAGCAGCAGAACCGGGAACATCACCATCTGGGTGACCACGTAGAACAGGGTGCCGCTGGGCACCGACTTGATCGCGAGGACGAACGAGAGCGCACCGAGCCCGACGCCCAGCACGATGAGCATCGCGAGCCCGGCCAGCACCCCGGCCGGATACAGCCGGAAGCCCAGCGGGATCGCCAGCAGGATGATCAGTACGGCCTGGCAGAGCAGGACCGCCATCTCCTTCAGCGTCCGGCCGACCAGCATGGCCGTACGGTTCAGCGGGGTCACCGTGAGGCGCTCCAGCGAACCGCCGAGCAGCTCGACCAGCATCAGATAGCCCGCGGCCATGGGCCCCGACAGGCACATCATGACCAGGATGCCGGGCACGAACCACTGCCACGACGAGCCGACCGCCCCGTCGAGCAGCGAGCCGAACAGGAACAGGAACAGTAGCGGCTGACCCATCGCGAACAGCAGCCCCAGGGGCTCGCGCAGGGCGGGGGTGGCTTCGCGGGTGAAGACGGTCGCGGTGTCACGCAGGAAGGTCGTCATCGGTCAGGCTTCTCCCGGTAAGGGTGAGGAACACGTCGTCGAGGGTCGGGCGGATGGTCTCGGCGGTCGCGACCTTGACGCCGGCCGCCTCCAGCGTGCGCAGGTATTCGGGCAGGGCCGCGGCCGCGTTCGCGACGCGCAGCCGCACGGTCGTGCCCTGGACCTCGACCGCCGCCTCGACCGCCGCCTCGACCGCCGCTTCGACCGCCGCTTCGACCGCCGCTTCGACCGCCGCTTCGACCGCCGCCTCGCCGTCGGCGATCCGGGCGGCCATGGCCGCTTCCTGCTCGGTCGCCGTGGTGATCGTGATGCGGTCGCCGGCCAGGTCGTTCTTGAGCCGCTCGGCGGTGCCGTCCGCGATGATCTCGCCGTTGTCGATGATCACCACGCGTTCGGCCATGCTGTCGGCCTCTTCGAGGTAGTGGGTGGTCAGGAAGAGCGTCGTGCCGTACGCCTCGCGCAGCCGCAGGATGTGCGACCAGACGTCGGCGCGGCTCTTGGGGTCGAGACCGGTGGACGGCTCGTCGAGGAAGAGCAGCGCCGGGCGGTGGACGAGGCCGAGCGCGATGTCGAGGCGGCGGCGCTGGCCGCCCGACAGTGTGCCGGGCTTGCGCTGGGCCAGTGGCCGCAGGTCGAGCAGGTCGAGCAGCTCGTCGGCGCGCCTGCGGGCCTCCACCGGGGTCAGGCCGTAGCAGCGGCCCTGGGTGACGAGCTCGTCGCGGGCGCGGAAGTTCTCGCCGGCGCTGTTCTTCTGCCCGACGTACCCGATGCGGGCGCGCACGCCGGCGGGGTCGCGGGCGATGTCCCGGCCCGCCACGGTGGCGGTGCCGGAGGTGGGTGGTAGCAGGGTGGTCAGCATGCGGAGGGTGGTCGACTTGCCGGCGCCGTTCGGGCCGAGGAAGGCGACCAGCTGGCCGGCCTCCACGTCGAGATCGATCCCGCGTACGGCTTCGACGGACTCTTTCTTCAGCTTGAACACTCGGGTCAGTCCCCGGGCGTGGATCATGGTCGTGCTCCTCCGGGCATGGCGAAGAAACCCCAGGTCGGGGGCTCGATTGAGGATCGATATCAGCTTGAGCCAGATAAAGCCGGTTTGGCAAACGCGAATGTCACGTTCATATACGGCTGTGACCTGCGGAGACGCCCTTTCGCGCACAGGCTGTGGATAACGATTTTCTGGCCGCTGAAATGCGGTTTTATATCGATATATGAGATTTCTTGCGAGCCAGTCTGGGGCTCCGGGATGATCTTCCTCGTGAAACGTCTGTTGTTATTGGCGGCGGTCGCCACGGCCGGCATGACCGGCACCGCGTGGGCCGCCGACGGAATCGCCGGGGTGGACGTCAGTAACTGGACCGGCGAGATCGACTGGCCGAATGTCGCGTCCGGTGGCGGGAAGTTCGCGTTCGTGCACGCCACCGAGGGGACCGACTACCGCAACCCCTCCTTCGACGCGCAGTACGGCGGCGCGGCGGAGGCCGGGCTGTTCCGTGGGGCCTACCATTTCGCGCAGCCGCACGAGTCCGACGGCGCCGCCCAGGCCGAGTTCTTCGTGCAGAACGGCGGCGACTGGAAGATCGACGGCCGGACCCTGCCCGGGGTGCTCGACCTGGAGGAGAACCCGTACAAGGACAAGAACGGCAAGGACGGCTGCTACGGCCTGTCGCAGAAGGACATGGTCGCCTGGGTCAAGTCGTTCACCGCGAAGTACCGGGAGCAGACCGGCCGCCGGGCGATCATCTACACGACCCGGGCCTGGTGGCAGACGTGCACCGGTGACTCAGGCAAGTTCGGCGCCAACCCGCTGTGGCTGGCCCGCTGGGGCGGCGACCCCGGTGAGCTGCCCAAGGGCTGGGAGCGGCACACGTTCTGGCAGTCGGCCGAGAAGGGCACACTGGCCGGTGGCCAGAACTCCTTCAACGGCTCCGAGGCCGAGCTGGAGGAGCTGGCCAACCCGGCCGCCGAGGTGACGGTCTCCGGCATGGCCAGGAACAGGAAGTCCTACACGGTCACCGTGGCCAACACCGGACCGGTCACCGTCACGCACGTCAAGCTGACCGGGCGCGCGTACGGCGGCCAGCGGGTGGTCGCGGCATCGGGCTGCGACTTCAGCGGTACGGCGGTCCGCTGCGACGTCGCCGAGCTCCGGCGGGGCCAGAAGGTCACGCTGACCTTCACCACGAACCCCAAGGCCAAGGGGAAGGTGGGCATGCGCTTCACGGTCGGCTCGGTGCAGCTCGTCCTCGCGGCCCGATAAACCGGGCCGCCTACGTGGCCTCCCGATAAAGCAGAATAAATCCCGATGCCTACTTTTCGGGAGTCAGCGGGGTCGCGATGGCGCTGGGTGGCGCTCGCGCTCGTCCTGGTCACCGCCACCGCGTCGGTGCCGCTCCTGCGGTACCCCGTCCCTTCGGTGATCGTCAGGATCGCGTACGAGATCGAGCAGCGGGGCGTCGTCTACTCCTGGGGAGGCGGCCACGGCTCGGACCCCGGGCCGTCGAAGGGCACGTGCCAGGGCTACGCGGGTAAGACCCGGCCCTGCCCGGCGGCCACGACGCGGGGGCTCGACTGCTCGGGTTTCACCAGGTGGGTGTATGCCCGGGCGTTCGGCGTCGACGTGCTCGGACCCGGCACCACCGACGCCCACGTGCGCCGGATGCGCCGGGTCGGCTCCGCCGTACCGGGCGACCTCGTTTTCTTCGGAAAAGTCACGAAAAACACCGTTAAGACGCACCACGTCGGCATCTATCTGGGCAACGGAAAGATGATGAACGCACCCGAGACCGGAGCCTCGGTACGCGTCGACGACATCGGGCGGATCAAGGACTTCGCGGGCTTCTACCGCTATTGAGCGAAGAGCCGTCCCCAAGGGCTCCCGAGGCACCTCACCAAAGGCCCTCCACCAAAGGCCCTCCGCTACGCTCCGGACGCTCTCCCAGGCGGGCTGAAGCCCGCCCCTGAAGGGCCTCGCTGCGCTCGGACCGCCTTCCAAGAACGCTTCGCCGGATTGGGCGGTCGGAGCGGGACAAGATGGACTCGAAACCGGCACCAAGTCCTATCCCTCGCACCCGCTGGCGGCCCGATCGCCAGGGCCGGGCCGCTCGCCGAGCACGGCTGGCGGTCCGCAGGACACGGCTGGCCGAGGGCCTGACCTAGACGGGGGCGATCGCCAGGGCGGGCGAACCCCTGCGGGGGCCGCTGCGGGCCCCGGCGGGATGACTGGGCATGCTCGGCCCGCTCGGCATGCTCGGCCCGCTCAGCACGCCGATTCTCGGCCTGTTCTCGGCCTGCCGGGCGGCTGATTCGGTTCGCTACCGACTCGGTATGGCGTGTAACGCCTGTCGCGTACCGGAAATTGAGAGACCCAGGAGCTACTGTGTGCCGCTATGGACAGGCGATGGGTCGGGATAGACGGCTACGAGGTCGTTCTCGCCGAGCGTGAGGGCCGGCAGGTGCTCCGGGTGCGCCGGGACGGGGTTCCCGTCGCCGACTGCGTGTCGGTCGCGGAAGTGGCCCGCCACGTCGATCTGGCCGATCTCTGCGAGGTCGTCGATCTGCCGTTCCAGCGGGGCTACGAGGCCGTCGGTTGATGGCGCTGACGAGTTCGCATCATCGCTGAGTGCCGTGTATGGTTACACCTGTCCGCAGCGCCGGACAGGCCCCTATAGCTCAGTCGGCAGAGCGTCTCCATGGTAAGGAGAAGGTCAACGGTTCGATTCCGTTTGGGGGCTCGCACTCTGACAAGGCAAAACGCCCGGACCAAGATTACTTGGGGCCGGGCGTTTCTGATTGTCCAGGGATTTCCGCGATGGATTCGCGATGAGGGCCTCTTGGCCCACCTGTCGGATAGGGAATTCGATGACCTCTCCGCGGCCTTCATACGGTGCGATCGCCCGTCACGGGACGGAGCCAGCATCTCGTCCAACGCGGCAAGCGGAGAGTGAAGGCCGAGCCACGCCCGGGACCGGCCCCCGCTCGAAGAGCTCGCCGGCAGTTCTCGCCAGAGAAGTGTGACCAGTAACCCCAACCAACTCCATTACGTAATCGTGATTCCTTAGATACTGTCTGTGACGGTCTTAGGCGTCGACAGCTGGAGAGCTGCGTGAGAATCCAGTCGGCCGCGCGTCTGATCGCCGCACTGTTAGCCGTCGCGAGCGGATGTGCCGACCAAGACGACCGTGGCGAGAAAGGCCGCGTAGCGGGCCTGGAGTCCGGAGAAGCTGGTGAGCGCCGATGATTGCGAACTCCGCTGAGCAGCGGTCCGCCCGAGCGGCTGCGCTGCGGCATGTGGCCGACGTTCTGCGCATGTGCATCCTCGGCCGTCCTCGCAAGGGGATTCTCGGTTACGCCTCCTCCGGAATCCGGCACAGACCGCTGACCATGTACGCATCTCGGTGGAGAGCGCTCCCGCAGGCCGTTGCCCGAGCCCTCCGCCCAACGCCTGAACCAGCGCTCCGCACTGCTGCCGAGTGGGTGCTGGCCAGGGAATCAGGCGGCTGGGCGGTCCGGCCCAGTGGCGCTCTCGACGGCGCACCGGCGCACTTCACCGCGGACATCCCCGCGGATGATCAGAACGCGGCATTCGACTGGGCGCGCGAGATCACGCCCACCGCCGACCAGAAGGCGATCCACTACGTGGGGCCGCCGCCGCGCTGACCATCGCGTGCTGAACCATCCGTCATCCCGGTACGTTCCCGCCCAGTGCCCCGACCATCCTGACGGTCTTCGAGTACCAGTTCCTCGAGTTGGCCTTCAGTTACTCGCTCTCGACGGACGATGTCACGCCGAAGGCCGCGATCACGTACGAGCTCTATCTCGACGGCGTATTCGAGAGCGACATCGTCCCGTTCATCCGCCCCCAGTTCCCGAACAGCTCCAACGCCTTCGCCTACGCCCACGCTCCCGGACGGGTCACCCTCACGATGCGGGCGGTGGACGCCGCTGGCAACAAGTCGGCGTTGAGCAACGGCATCACGGTGACCGCGATCGAGTAGAGTCGAAGATTGGCTGGACCTCGTTTGCGCTGATTTTGCCTGCCGTGCACTGGCTGCTAGGCTTACTGGCTGGCCAGCCCAGCAGAGCTGGCCGAGTACGTATGCGCTCCTCCGGTCAGGTATTCTCTACGGGCCGGGGTCGTTCGTCCGGCTCAAAGGCGGAGTAGCTCAGTCAGGCAGAGCAAACGGCTCATAATCGTTGTGTCGCCGGTTCAAGTCCGGCCTCCGCTACTGCCCCTCCCCAGGTCGCCGACCTGGGCTTGGGCATGTCCCAGTCCCAAACGTAGAAAGGCACTCCCACGTGGCTGCCACCGACGTTAGGCCGAAGATCACGCTGGCCTGCCAGGAGTGCAAGCACCGCAACTACATCACGCGGAAGAACCGGCGCAATGACCCGGATCGGCTTGAGCTGAAGAAATACTGCCCCAACTGCCGCTGCCACCGCGCGCACCGCGAGACCCGCTAGCTCTTTTCCGAGCGCGGTCTCGCCGGGGGCACTCTCCTGGCCACATAACGCACAACCGGCGTCCTGCCTCAGGGCGCCGGTTTGTCGCGTCTACCTGCTGCCTGCTGTTGCAAAATCGCGGTCATCACGGCGACAGCCGAACCTTGTTCTGTTAGCGTCTGCCTAACGGACATGCGAGGGAGCACAGATGGCCTTGAACCGCGACTTCGTGGGCCGGACGTACGCGTCCAAGGCCTCGTACGAGGTCAGCCGGGTGAAGATCAGGGAGTTCGCCGCCGCGATCGGCGACGGCAATCCGATCTACCGCGACCGGGACGCCGCCCAGGCCGCCGGGCATCCCGATGTGGTCGCACCGCCGACCTTCCCCATCGTGTTCAGCATTCAGAGCGGCGGTGAGGCGCTGGCCGACCCCGACCTCGGCCTCAACCTCGCCATGGTCGTCCACGGCGAGCAGCGTTTCGAGTACGTCCGCCCCATCTACGCCGGCGACGAGCTGGTCACCAGCTCCACGATCACCGACATCCGCAGCGCCGGGCGCAACGAGCTGCTGACCGTGCGAAGCGACATCACCACGGTCGACGGCGAGCCGGTCTGCACCACGTACAACACGATCGTCGAGCGCGGAGGGGCGGCCTGAGATGACTGCCACGGTGAAGTACGACGAGATCGAGGTCGGGTACGAGATCCCGGCCACCGACTACGGAGTCCGCAGGCTCAACCTGGTGATGTACGCGGGGGCGTCGGGCGACTTCAACCAGATCCACTGGAACGAGCGGTTCGCCAAGGCGGTCGGGCTGCCCGACGTCATCGCGCACGGCATGTACACGATGGCGCAGGGCGGGCGGTTCGTCACCGACTGGGTCGGCGATCCCGGCGCGGTGGTCGACTTCGGGGTGCGGTTCTCCTCGATGGTGGTCGTCCCCGACGACGACGAAGGCGCGACGATCACGATCAGCGGTGTCGTGGAGGAGAAGCTGGCGGACAGGCGGGTGGTCGTCGCGCTGACGGCCAAGGCGGGCGACGCCCGGGTGCTGTCCAAGGCGCGCGCGGTGGTCCAACTCGCCTGACGCGGGGAGCCAAGCGCGAATCCCGGCGAAACCACGACAAGGTGCTGGGCATGCCGAGGGCCTCATAAGCTTGTGACCCATGGAGAACCTCGCGCCGTACACCACCCTGGGGCTGGGCGGCCCCGCCCGCGAATTCGTCGAGGCCGGCACGGCGGAGCATCTCGTCTCGCTGATCGCCGAGGCTGACCGGCTGGCCCAGCCCACGCTGGTGCTCGGCGGCGGGAGCAATCTCGTGGTGGCCGACGAGGGGTTCGACGGGCTGGTCATCCGGGTCGTCACCCAGGGCGTGGCCGTCTCCCGTGACGGCGACGAGGTGCTGGTCACGGTCGAGGCAGGCGAGGACTGGGACGCGCTGGTCACCCGCGCGGTCGCCGAGGGCTGGTCCGGCGTCGAGTGCATGTCCGGCATCCCGGGGCTCGTCGGCTCGACCCCGATCCAGAACGTCGGCGCCTACGGCCAGGAGGTGGCCCAGACCATCAGGTGCGTGCGGGCCTACGACCGCAAGACGCGGCAGGTGGTCGACGTGGAGGCGCGGCAGTGCGGCTTCTCCTATCGCGACAGCGCGTTCAAGCGGGATCTGGCGCGGCACGTGGTGCTCGGCGTGACGTACGCGCTCGATGTCTCCGAGCTGTCGGGCCCTGTGGCCTACCAGGAGCTGGCCGGGCGGCTCGGCGTCGAGCCGGGCGACCGTGTGCCGCTCGGCCAGGCCCGGCGGGCGGTGCTGGAGCTGCGGCGCGGCAAGGGCATGGTGCTCGATCCGGCCGATCCCGACACTCGCAGCGCCGGGTCGTTCTTCACCAACCCGATCCTGTCGCCCGCCGAGGCCGAGGAGCTGGCGAAGCGGGCGCCCGGCCACCCGCGCTGGGACATGCCGGACGGCTCGGTCAAGGTGCCCGCCGCCTGGCTGATCGAGCAGGCGGGCTACCCCAAGGGCTACGAACGCGGCCCGGTGCGCATCTCCACCAAGCACACGCTGGCCCTGACCAACCCCACCGGCGCGGGCACCACGGCCGACCTGCTGCTGCTGGCCAGGGAGGTGCGTGACGGGGTGCTGGAGAAGTACGGCGTCACGCTCGTCAACGAGCCGGTGCTGGTCGGCTGCTCCCTGGCGGAATAGGTCTCTGACTGCCGCTGTTAGGGTTGTGCGGAATTACCGAAGGGGAGTAGTCCCAATCGCGTGATCGACATACTGGCGCGCTTGCGCGCCCGGTCACGCGGGCCTGAACGGGCGGACGAGACCTTCGGCCTGGTAGCTATGGATCAAGAAGCTACCGGGCCGAAGTCGTGCCCGAAATCCCCTGGGGTGCCTGCTTCCGGCTCGGTGGCGCGGAAGAGGACTGTTGGAAGCGTTCTGGATCAGCCTTGTGGTCATTTTCGTGGCCGAACTGGGTGACAAGAGCCAGCTCATGGCGATGACGTTCGCCACCCGTTTCAGAACCTGGCCGGTGCTGGCCGGCATCACGATCGCCACGACCGCCGTGCACCTCGTCAGCGTCGCGGTGGGCGGGCTGATCGGTGACTCGTTGCCCACCACCGCCATCTCCATCGTGGCCGGCATCGCCTTCCTCGGCTTCGCCCTGTGGACGCTGCGCGGTGACGAGCTGACGGAGGAGGAGTCGGGCAAGGCCCGGCGCACCACCAGGAACGCCGTGGTCGCGGTGACGGTGGCGTTCTTCCTGAGCGAGCTCGGCGACAAGACCATGCTGGCCACGATCACGCTGGCGACGCAGCACGGCTGGCTGGGCACCTGGATCGGGTCCACGGTGGGCATGGTCGCCGCCGACGCCCTCGCGATCGTGGTGGGCCGCCTGCTGGGCAAGCACCTGCCGGAGAAGGCGATCAGGTATGGTGCCGCCGCCGCGTTCGCGATCTTCGGCGTCGTCCTGCTGGTGAACGCGATCCTCTGACCGCTTCGTAGAGGGGTGCGCAACGGCTTCGCAGGGGCGTCCTAGCGGGACAGCAGCGAGAGCCGGTGCGCGGCCGCGGCGGCCTCACCGCGGGTGGTCACGCCCAGCTTGGCCAGGATGTTGGAGACGTGCACGCTGACGGTCTTGGCCGAGATGAACAGCTCGGCGGCGATGTCCCGGTTGGTACGGCCGAGCGCCACCAGCCGGAGCACCTCCGTCTCGCGTGGCGTGAGCAGCTCTGGGGTGGCCGCCTGCTGCTGGACGACGCCGACGCGGCGGGAGAGCGCCTCGATCTCGTCCATCAGCGGCCTTGCCCCCAGCGCGGCGGCCAGGGGGGCGGCCACGGTGAGCCGGGTCGCCGCGCCCTCCCGGTCGCCGGAGCGCGCCGCGGCCGTGGCCGCGCGTACGAGGGCCTTGGCCTGGTTGTGCGGGCGTCTGAGCCGCTCCCAGGCGGTCGCCGCCGCGTCGAAGTCGCGCGAGTAGGACAGCCGGTACGCCTCCGCCACCGGCCCGCTGACCTTGAGGCTCCCCGCCACCTCGGCGGCCGTCTCGCGCACCGCGCGGACCCGGGCCGGTTCGGCGGCCTCCATGGCATCGCAGACCCTGCTGAGCTGGGCCAGCAGCCGCCAGCCCAGCATGGCCTTGGGAGACTGGGACGGCCGGGACAGGAACTGCTCCGTCACGGCCAGCGCGGCCTGCGGCTCGCCTCTGAACAGGTGCCAGCCGATGCGCAGCCGGGTGTTGTTGGTGAGGTCCTGGAGGAAGACCTCGGGCCGCTCCTTGAGCACGCCGAGCTCCGACAGGATGCCTTCGACGACCGCGAGCTCACCTCGGGCCAGCGCGATGTCGGCACGTACGCGGAGCAGATGCTGATGGGTGCGCAGCACCGGACCGAAGCTGAGCGCCTGTCCGACGGTCTCGATGGCCTCGTCCCAGCGGCCGATCGCCTCCAGCGCCTCGGCCCGGTTGAGCAGGATGAACAGGCCGTTGAGCCGCATCCGGCCGTACTGCTTGGCCAGTTGCCAGCCTTCCTCGCTCAGCGCGAGTGCCTCGTCCGAGCGGCCGAGATCGCTCAGCGCGTCGATGTTGTTGCCGATCGCCCGCGTGATCAGCCGCCCCGAGCCCTCCGCGCGGCCCAGCTCCAGAGCGCGCAGGTTGGTGGCCAGCGTCGACTCCGTGTCGCCGGCGATCGAGTGGCCGAGCGCCAGGTTCAGCAGCAGGTCGCCTTCGAGGCACTTGTCGCCGAGCTCCCTGACCAGGTGCAGGCCCTCCTCGATGAGCAGGGTGCCCTCCTCGACGTCGCCGCGGAGCATCAGGTGCTGGCCCAGCGGCATGACGACCTCGGCTCGGGCCAGGTTCGGCTCGGGCACCAGGCGCAGGGCGTGGCGGAAGTCCTCGAGCACGCCCAGCTTGCCCTTGTAGATCTTGAGGTTCGCCCAGCGCACGATCAACGCGGCGACCCGCGCGGGTTCCTGGGTCTCGTCGAGCTCCGACAGGGCCGCCCTGACGAACTTGATGCCCCGGTCGAGCTCGCCGCCCGCGTGAGCGGCCTCACTGGCCCGTTCGAGCACCGCCGTGTGGTCGGCGCCGATGCGCTCGGCCGCGTCCGGGACCCGGTCCCAGAGCATGAGCACGCGTTCGAGCAGCGGGATCGCCTCGGTGTATGCGAAGGCGAAGAATGACTTCTGCGCGGCCTCCCACGCGGAGATGAGCGCCCACAGGTCGTTCCGGGCGCCGTACCAGTGGTGGGCCAGCTCCACCGCGGCCCGGCCCGGCGGGACGAGCTTGCGGTCGCGGGAGATCTCCTCGGCGTAGCGCGCGTGCAGCCGCTGGTGCTCGCCGGGCAGCAGCTCCTCGTGCACGGCCTCGCGGATCAGGGCGTGCCGGAAGACGTAGGCGCGGTTGTCGGCGATCTGCAGCACGTTCCCGGCGATGGCCGGGCGCAGCGCGGCCTCCAGCTCCAGGTCGGACAGGCCGCTGGCCGCGGCGAGCAGGGCGTGGCCGACCCTGATGCCGCCCGCGGCGGCGATGCGCAGCACGCGCTGGGTCTCCTCGGGCAGCCGCTCGACCGAGCCGAGGATCAGGTCCTGCATCGACTCGGGGAACGCGCAGTCCACGCCGCAGTCCAGCAGGGCCTCGACGAACAGCGGGATGCCCTCGCTGCGCTCGTAGATCTTCTGCACATTGGGGTATTCGGGGGCGCTGCCGAGGATCCCGGCCATCTGCAGGGCGACCTCGTCCCTCGACAGGCGGGGCAGGTCGAGCCTGAGCACGCCGCTGACCCTGCCCAGCTCGGCGAGGACCGGCCGGAGCGGATGCTGCCGGTGCAGGTCGTCGGAGCGGTAGGTCATGACGATCAGTATCTGCGCCGCGCTGAGGTTGCGGCTGAGGAAGGCGATCAGGTCGCGGCTGGACCTGTCGGCCCAGTGGATGTCCTCGATGAACAGGATCGTCGGCCGGTTGCTCGCCAGCCGTTCGAGGAGCGTCAGGAACTGCTCGAACAGGCGGGCCCGGCCGGTGTCGGTCTCGCCGTCGCCGCTGGGCTCGCCGAACTCGGGGAGCAGCCGCGCCAGGTCGCGCTCGGCGCCGCCCGGCAGCAGCGCGGCGATCTGGGAGGTGCCCTGCTCTCTGACGAGCTGCCTGAGGGCAGCGGTGAACGGCGCGTAGGCCAAGCCCTCCGTGGAGAGCTCGACGCACCCGCCGTACAGCACATGGGCGCCGTTGCGCGCCGCCTGATCGGCGAAGCGCTGCACCAGCCGGGTCTTGCCGACTCCCGCCTCGCCACCGACCAGCACGGCCGTCGCGGCACCCTTCCGGGCCTCGTCGAAGGCTTGAGAGAGGGCTGTGAGCTCCTCTTTCCGCCCCACGAAGACGGGACTTACTGAACGTCCCAGCATGTCATCCAGCATGTCATGCCCCATCAGCCGCTTTCGACGCATTTATGGAGGAATAGTGGCCCGGCCGCGAGGGAGGTTGCGGCCGGGCGCTTGTGGGGTGGTCATGAGGAGCGGCGCTTGCCGAAGAACGAGCGGCGCTCGGACTTGTTACCCTCCTGAGCCTCGCGTACCTGACGGTGCCGGGCGGCCGCCTGACGCAGCTCGTTCACGTGGCTCTTCATGAGCTGGTATTCGATCTCGGGACTCACGGTGACTCCTTCTTGTTCCTTGCTGACACTCTTAAGGTTCGGGCTAAGGCACCTACCGGCACATCGGGCGGATGCCCTATCTCCGGGAAACTCCAGGCCGCGGGGTACCTAGGAGATGTGCGGGAACCGCCTTATAGATCCGGTTTGGAGGTAGCCCACCTGGTCGGCGATCCTGTGGGGGTGTCAACTGTGACTACCTCGCTCGCCGACGTCGGCTCGTCCGGCGCGACGCTGCGAGCATTCCTGCACGGCCTGCCCGGTGTCGACCGGGTCGGCGCGGACCAGCGAGCGGCGATGCTCGGCACCCGCTCCATCAAGACCAGCGCCAAGGCCATGGCGATCGATCTGGCCATCTCGATGGTCGACCTCACCACGCTGGAGGGCGCGGACACGCACGGCAAGGTCCGTGCGATGTGCGCCAAGGCGATGCATCCCGGCGAGGGAGCGCCCCGGGTGGCGGCCGTCTGCGTCTACCCCGACCTGGTGGCCGTGGCCGCCGGGGCCCTGCGCGGCTCGGGGGTGAAGGTCGCCTCGGTGGCGACCGCGTTCCCGTCGGGGCGGTCGTCGCTGGAGGTGAAGGTGTCCGACACCGCGCTGGCGGTCGCGGCGGGCGCCGACGAGATCGACATGGTGATCGACCGGGGCGCGTTCCTGTCCGGCGACTATCTCAAGGTGTTCGAGGAGATCATCGCGGTGAAGGCGGCGTGTGGCGCCGCGCATCTGAAGGTGATCCTGGAGACGGGTGAGCTGTCGACCTACGACAACGTGCGGCGGGCCTCCTGGCTGGCGATGCTGGCCGGGGCCGACTTCATCAAGACCTCCACGGGAAAGGTGGCTCCGGCGGCGACGCTTCCGGTGACGCTGATCATGCTGGAGGCGGTGCGTGACTTCCGTGAGGAGACGGGCCGGCAGGTGGGCGTGAAGCCGGCCGGCGGGATCCGCACCACGAAGGACGCCATCAAGAACCTCGTGCTGGTCAACGAGACGGCGGGCGAGGACTGGCTGTCGCCCGACTGGTTCCGGCTGGGCGCGTCGTCGCTGTTGAACGACCTGCTGATGCAGCGTCAGAAGCTGGCCACCGGCCGTTACGCGGGCCCCGACTACTTCACCCTGGACTGATGATGGCGATGTTCGAGTACGCACCGGCGCCCGAGTCGCGCGACGTCGTCGAGGTGAAGCCGTCGTACGGGCTGTTCATCAACGGCGAGTTCGTCGACGGTTCGGGCTCGGCCTTCAAGACGGTCAACCCGGCGACGGAGGAGAAGCTGGCGGAGGTCGCCACGGCCTCCGCCGACGACGTCGATCGGGCGGTGCAGGCCGCGCGGAAGGCGTTCGGGGTCTGGAGTGCGTTGCCGGGTTCGGAGCGGGCCAAGTACCTGTTCCGGATCGCCCGGATCATCCAGGAACGGGCCCGCGAGCTGGCGGTGCTGGAGTCGCTGGACAACGGCAAGCCGATCCGCGAGTCCCGGGATGTGGATCTGCCGCTGGTCGCGGCGCACTTCTTCTACTACGCGGGCTGGGCCGACAAGCTGGAGTACGCCGGGTTCGGCGCCGATCCCCGGCCGCTCGGCGTGGCCGGGCAGGTCATCCCGTGGAACTTCCCGCTGCTGATGCTGGCCTGGAAGATCGCGCCGGCGCTGGCGTGCGGCAACACGGTGGTGCTGAAGCCGGCCGAGACGACGCCGCTGACCGCGCTGCTGTTCGCGGAGATCTGCCAGCAGGCCGACCTGCCGCCGGGTGTGGTCAACATCGTCACCGGTGCGGGCGAGACCGGCGCCGCCGTGGTCGCCCACCCCGACGTGAACAAGGTGGCCTTCACCGGCTCCACCGAGGTCGGCCGCCTGATCGCCAGGACGGTGGCGGGCACCGGCAAGAAGCTCACCCTGGAGCTGGGCGGTAAGGCGGCGAACATCGTGTTCGACGACGCCGCGCTGGACCAGGCGGTGGAGGGGATCGTCAACGGCATCTTCTTCAACCAGGGGCACGTGTGCTGCGCCGGGTCCCGGCTGCTGGTGCAGGAGTCGATCCAGGAGGAGCTGCTGGCGGCGCTCAAGCGGCGGCTGGGCACGCTGCGGCTGGGTGATCCGCTGGACAAGAACACCGACATCGGCGCGATCAACTCGGCCGACCAACTGGCGAAGATCCGCTCGCTGAGCGAGGCCGGTGAGCAGGAGGGCGCCGAACGCTGGTCGCCCGCCTGCGAGCTGCCGGAGCGGGGTTACTGGTTCCCGCCGACGCTGTTCACCGGGGTGGCGCAGTCGCATCGGATCGCCCGGGAGGAGATCTTCGGGCCGGTGCTGTCGGTGCTGACGTTCCGTACTCCGGCCGAGGCGGTGGAGAAGGCGAACAACACGCCGTACGGGCTGTCGGCGGGGGTGTGGACGGAGAAGGGGTCGCGCATCCTGTGGATGGCCGACAAGCTCAGGGCCGGCGTGGTCTGGGCCAACACGTTCAACCGGTTCGACCCGACCGCCCCGTTCGGCGGGTACAAGGAGTCCGGGTACGGTCGCGAAGGCGGCCTCCTCGGGTTGGAGGCCTACCTTGATGTGTGAGCACCGCCGTTCGCGCCGGGGTAAACGCCGGAAGCAGGCCACCCGGGGCCACGCCTTCGCCCGCGCGGGCCGGCCCGTACGCACCGGCTGGTACGCCCACCGCTGCGGCGTGAGCCGGTGCGGCCAGGTCTTCGCGCCGGTCCAACTGTCGGAGGAGACCATGTGGAGGGGGCGCGGCGATGAGTAGGTTGGCCGTTCGCAAGACCTACAAGCTGTACATCGGCGGGGCGTTCCCGCGCTCCGAGAGCGGGAGGTCCTACGCCGTGACCTCGCCCAAGGGCGACTTCCTCGCCAACGCGTCGCGGGCCTCGCGCAAGGACGTCCGTGACGCCGTGGTGGCGGCACGCAAGGCGTTCCCCGGCTGGTCGGGCGCCACGGCCTACAACCGGGGCCAGATCCTCTACCGGATCGCCGAGATGCTGGAGGGCCGCCGCGCGCAGTTCGCCGAGGAACTGGGCGGCGGCAGGAAGGCGGCGCTGGAGGCCGTGGACGCCACGGTCGACCGGCTGGTCTGGTACGCGGGCTGGTCCGACAAGATCGCCTCCGTGCACGGCACGGCCAACCCGGTCGCCGGCCCGTACTTCAACTTGTCCTCGCCGGAGCCCACGGGGGTCGTCGGGGTCGTAGCGCCCGAGGACCCGCTGGTGGGGCTGATCTCAGTCGTCGCGCCGGTGATCGTCACGGGCAACACCTGCGTGGTGATCGCCTCCGAGAAGACGCCGCTGCCGTCGATCACGCTGGCGGAGGTGCTGGCCACCTCCGACCTGCCGGGCGGGGTCGTCAACGTCCTCACGGGTCACCAGCGGGAGCTCGCGCCCTGGCTGGCGGCCCACATGGACGTCAACGGCCTGGACCTGACCGGTGTGGCCGACGCCGACCTGGCGTTGAGCTGCGAGCAGGCGGCGGCGGAGAACCTCAAGCGGGTCCTGCGCCCGTCGGACGAGGACTGGCGGGCGGCGCCGGCCCCCACCCGCATGACGCGTTTCCTGGAGACCAAGACGGTCTGGCACCCGATGGGAGCCTGACAGTCAGGCCGGTGGGATGTTGGCGTTGAGCCGGAACAGGTTGCCGGCATCCCACACGGCCTTCAGCGCCGCGAGCCGCCGGTAGTCGTCCGGGTCGTAGGCCAGGCGCACCTGGTCGGGCGCGGTGTTCTCGCCGTACAGGAAGTTCAGGCTGCGACCTTCGGTGGCCCACGGCGCCAGGGCCGCGCGGACCTGCTGGTGGAGCGGGCGCACCTCGCCGGGGTCGCCGCCCGGCGCGAGCCGGGAGAGGACGCCGACCTGGTATTCGGCGTCGCGGTTGACCACGGGCCCGAGGCCCGGCTTGGCCAGCGCGCCACCCAGGTGCCTGATCTCCAGGATCGCGCGCTCGTTCTCCAGCAGCGCGTCGACGGCCCGTGCGGGGAGCTCGCGCAGCAGCGAGTGGGTGGCGTAGTAGGCCATCGGCTCGGCCGGGTCGTTGTGGATGCTGCCCGATTCGGTGTAGGGCAGCTCCTTCACCGAGTCCACGAGCACGGGGCCGATCGCGCGCAGCGGCTCCAGCAGGCGCTCGCCCTCCTGCGCGCCGCCCGTGTACGCGATCCGCACGTGGGCGACGCGGCGTCCACGGAACACCTCGGGCACCTGCGGGGCGTCGGGGAACGGGATCACCGCGACGGACGAGCTCATCTCCTCGGGCAGCCCCTGTGTCCACTCGGCCCAGCCCCGCACCACGCCGGTGGCGAGATCGAAGAACAGGCCGCCCCCGTACAGACCGGTCACCGGGACCAGTCCGATCTCCAGCGCCGTGACCACCCCGAAGTTGCCCCGCCCGCCGAGCAGCGCCCAGAACAGGTCCGGCTCCGTCGCGGCCGTCAACTCCCTGAGCTCGCCGTCGGCGGTGACCACCTCGACGGCGCGTACCTGGTCGACGGCGTACCCGTAGCGGCGCGCCATGAGCCCCAGCCCGCCGCCGAGCGTGTACGACACGGCGCCGACGGACGGGGCCGAGCCGGACAGCGGGGCCAGCCCGTGGCGGGCCGCCTCCTCGATGACCCGCTCCCAGCGCACCCCGGCCTCGATCCGAGCCGTCGCCGCCTCGGGGTCGATCCGCACGCCGGTCATCCTGCGCGTGCTGATGAGCAGGCCGCCGTCGGCCGCGATCGGCATGCCGTGCCCGGTCGCCTGCACGGCCACGGGCAGCCCGTTCGCCGCCGCGTGGGCCACGGCCGCGCGCACGTCGGCGGCGTCCGTCACACCGACGATCACGTCCGGCCGGTGGCGGGCGAGTGCCTGGAAACCGGCGCGTTCGCCGTCATATCCCTCATCACCCGGTCGGAACACCGGGCCCTTCACCATGTCCATCGGTATAGCCTGCGCTCGACTCATCTAGAAGTCAAAGAGATGGATTATCTGGCTGCTAGCATGTTTGCTTATGGAGCTTCGGCAGCTTGAATACTTCGTGGCCGTGACCGAGGAGTCCGGCTTCACCCGGGCCGCGGCCCGGCTCCATGTGGCGCAGCCCGGGGTGAGCGCGCAGATCCGGCAGTTGGAGCGGGAGCTGGGCCAGCCGCTGTTCGACCGCTCCGCGCGGCAGGTGCGCCTCACCGAGGTCGGGGAGGCCGTGCTGCCCTACGCGCGGGCCGCGCTCGCGGCGGTCGCCGCCACCCGGCTGGTCGTCGACGAGATCACCGGGCTGCTGCGCGGGCAGGTCGTGATGGGCGCGGTCTCCGCGCCCTCTGTGCTCGACCTGCCCGGGCTGCTGGCCGAGTTCCACGAGCGGCATCCGGCCGTGGAGATCTCGCTCCGGGAGACCGACCCCGAGAGCCTGATCGAGGCGGTGCGGGCGGGACGGATGGACCTCGGGCTCATGGGCATCGGATCGAGCGTGCCGGCGGGGCTCGACGCGCAGGTGGTGGTCGACCAGGCGCTGGTGGCCGCCGTCGGCCTCGGCCACGACCTGGTGGGGGAGCCCGCCATCACGCTGTCCGAGCTGGCGGACCGGGCGCTGGTCTGCCTGCCGCACGGCACCGGGCTGCGGGCCGCCCTTGACGAGGCGTGCGCCGCCGCCGGGTTCACGGCACACGTCGCCTTCGAGGCCAGCGAGCCGTACGTGCTGGGGCAACTCGCCGCCAAGGGGCTCGGCCTGGCCGTGCTGCCCGAGTCGGCGGTCGGCGCCGCGCGGGACGAGTTGCACGTACTGGAGATCATCGAGCCGGGCCTGCGCGGCCGGATGGCGCTCGTCTGGCGGTCCACGGGGTCGTCGGGGCCTGCGGCGCGGGCGTTCATCGACCACGCCCGCCGCCGGCTGCCCGACTTCGGCTGAGCGCGGGGCGCGGCCGCGTGGTCGGTTCGGCGGGCGCGGGCGCGGGCGCGGGTGCGGGTCGGTGGGTGCGGGTCAGTTCGAGTAGCCCCGGGGGCGGACCGGTGGGTGTGCGGCCGAGAGTTGGGCGGCCAGGCCGAGCAGTTGTGGTTCGCCGCCGGGTGGGGCGATGAGCTGGACGCCGATCGGCAGGCCGCTGGAGTGCGTGGCGATGGGGACGGTGAGCGCGGGCCAGCCGCACATGTTCCAGGCGCCCGTGGCGGGCGCGTACCTGATGTTGGCCAGCAGGTTGCGCGCGAAGCCGCGATCGCCCCAGCGGTCGGCCTTCGGCGGGATCGCGGCCAGCGTCGGCGTGATCAGCACGTCGGCGTCGCCGAACCACGTGTCGGCACCGTAGCCGTGCCAGCGGGCACGGCCCCGCTCGCCGTCCAGCCTGAGGGCCTGGAGCACGCGGCCCGCGCGGGCGAGCACGCGGGTGCGGCGTTCCAGGCGCCTGCGGTCGAGGCCGGCGGCCGCTCCCGACGCGCGGGTCAGCCAGGTGGCGATCGTGGCGGGGCCCAGCGCGGCCGGCAGGCGGCGGTCGTGCTCGACGACCGTGTGCCCGGCGACCCTGAGCGTCTCGGCCGCCGCGCGCACCGCGGCCTGGAACTCCCGGTCCATCGGCAGACCGACCGGCAGCGGCTGAGGGGCGTACGCCACACGCAGGTCGAAGGGCTCCGGGCTTTCGGGCGGCGGCTGGGCGGCCCACAGCTCGTCGTCGTCGGCCCAGACCGAGCGGGGCAGGGACGGCCGGGGCTCCACCCGCGTGCCGCCGCGCCACGCCTCGGCCAGGCCCGGGTCGGCGGCCAGGATGGAGAGCGTCAGCGCCAGGTCCGGCACGTTCCTGGCCAGCGGGCCGTTCTCGGTGAGGCCGCCCCAGTCGTCCGTCGGCGGAGGTACGAGCCCCGTGCCCGGCTTGATGGCGAACACCCCGCAACACGCGCCGGGGATGCGCAGCGAGCCCATCCCGTCGTTGCCCAGTGCCACCGGCACCATCCCGGCCGACACCGCCGCGGCGCTGCCCGCCGACGAGCCGCCGGCCGTACGGGCGAGGTTCCAGGGGTTGCGTACGATGCCGTAGGCGCTGTCACCGAAGGCGACCAGGCCCAGCTCGGGCAGGTTCGTCAGGCCGATGACCACCGCGCCGGCCGCGCGCAGCCGGCCGACCGTCTCGTGATCCTTGGGCGCGGGCGTGTCCGCCGTCGCGGCCGATCCGCCGCGAGTGGCCTCGCCCGCGACCTCCAGATTGTCCTTCACCGCCACGGGCACGCCGGCGAGCGGCAGCTGCGCGAGGTCGCGGCGCTGCTGCAGGGCCCGCGCCTCGTCCACCGCCCGCTCCCTGACCAGGCGGAACGCCCCGACTCCCGGATCGCGCTCGGCGATCTCGTGAAGATGCTCCTCGACGACGGCCGCGGCCGTCACCTCACCTTGACGTACGGCTGTCGCGATCTCGATGGCGGACCTGCCTGCCCACAACATGCTTAAAGTGTGCGGGTTTTCACTCTTTCTTGCGAGGTTCCCGGCCTGCCTGCTTCAGCGCGAGCCGCAACGCGTACTCGATCCGCGCGTCGACGCCCACTTGGCGATCGCGTCGTAGACGGGGCCGGGTCGAGACGCAGCAGGAGCTTCATAGGCTTGGGCGGCGTGAACGGACCATCTCTCGCCTCGGGCCAGCGTTCCCTGGATGCGGGCGGCGCAGGGGGCGCTCGCGTCTCGGGGGCTGTGGCAGGAGCTGTCGGGGGCCGCGGGGCTGGCGGCCTATCGCAGGCTGGGGCGGGACTTCGACGGGCCGGTGGTCTGCATCGCCACGTCCAGTGGGTTCAAGGATGTGGGGGTGGGGGTGGAGACGGTCGAGGTACTGACGAACCCGACGGTGGACGACGTGCTCAGGGCTTGACCCACACCCGGAGCGGGCCGATCGCCAGTGTCGGCTTTCCCTTCGACCAGGCACCCGACGCCTACCGCCACTACGCCTCGCCCTCTTCATTCAGCAAAGCTGATATTCCCTCTCGCAGTGCTGATATATCTTTGCCTCCGTCCCAGGTTACAAGGCGGAGGAAGGCGTGGAAATCTTGCGCATAGCCATGGGCTGCCTCGGTGAATCCGTTCTTGGCGACGATGAGAAATGTGGTCGGAAAAGGTGACATGCCGGCAACTCGTGAATGCCATGCGACGATCTTGCGAAGGTGATCCACCTCCATTTTGCGTGCCAGGGCCTTGACCTCCACCAGCACTATCTTTCGGGGGTTGGTGAACACGAAATCAACTTCGGCGGGTACGTCTGTGAACAGGCTGCTGCCACCAGTCGCGTACGCCTCCCCCAGATCGCTCATTCGCCTGAGCGCCGCGAGCACCTGACGCTCGTATTCAAGCGCCCCGTGCAGATATGCGTAGCCTTCATCCACGTGCTGGCCGGAGATTTTCACCGAGCCGAACTTGAGGCCCAGCGCGCCGCTTCTATTGGACTCGGCCAGAGCGCGAAGGTTTTGAACCGCTGGATCGTCGTCCCGGACCAAGGCAATCCGGCTTAGAGGGATGCTCAGCTCAAGCCTTATCAGCGCGTCTTGTATCAGTCGGTACGTCGTTGACCTGGCGGCAGCCGCGCGTGGCGGTGTTGCGATGACCAGGCGCCACTCGTCGGCGTCTGTCATATACGCCCACAGGGCGGAACTTATTGGGAAGTCCAGATCGTTCAGTTCCTGGATCAGGCGCGCTCCTTCTTTGATGTCTTGCTTCACCAGTGTTCTTTCACCCACCGGAGCACCCCATGTCCGCGTTGGCTGATTGCCTTGTAAAGATCTCTAGCCTCGGCCTCTGCCCAAATGCTATATCGACTTCCTTCATTCCAGTCTTTAGTGAGCGTCCAGTTCATGGCAAAAACCGAGTCTGAACGTTCTTGTTGTGTCAGTGGGCCTTTGAGATTGGCCAGGACGACCAGCTTCGTGAGGTCGTGGGTATGGCTGTCCTTGACCAATTGCAAATCCGGCATGCAATATTCGCGAAACTCTCGGGCTATGCACGCTTTTAGCCCACACTCAACGGCGTATCCCGCCAAATAATATGCTCCCGACCACTCTTCTTGATCAAGCAGGATGCGGGCCTCGCGGATGCGCATTCGCGTGATGGTGCGGAAGTCGGCTGCCGATGCCAGCGGTGCTCCTCAAGTAGATATTGCCGGTCGTGCAACATAATATTACCGTGATCCGCTTCCGCAGGCAGGTCACCAGGATAGCTCGATCCCGGGTGCATGTGGCCCTCGGGTCACATTTTGGGGCATCTCAGCCCATGCGGAGCTTTTGTTTAGTGGGCTAGGTCGTACAGGACGTTGATGAGTCCAGCGGCGCTGCTCATGGTGAGGCAGCCGAGAATCTCGGCGAGAATATCCGCCTCGCTCAGAGTGAGGTCGAGCCATGCGGGGCTCAGGGTCGAATGCGCGGGTCCGTATGTAATGCGGATTTTGGGGAGATTCCGCAAGATCCCATCGCGCTCGCTCTGCCAGCGAACCACGCTCATACGGTGCGTGAGGTCGGACAGGTCGAGCAGGGTGCCGACATGTTCGACGTCGGTGGATGCGGCAAGGTGATGGATGCGGCACCACGAGAGGCGGGCGCATGGCCCGGAAGGTACATTGTCGGTCATGATCTGTCTCCTGTGCCTGCAGGAAATGGGTCCAGGTCCCGCTGGGTGGTGACACACCTGGCGGGGCTGCTTAACCGAAACCGTGTATCGATACTCTGTTTCGTTAAAGGTAGCCCTTTCCGTTCCGCGAGCGCAACCGCCTTTCGATACCTTGTCGCGCATGGTGGATGACATGGATGACATGGATGCCTTGGATGCGCTGGTGGAGAGCACGCGTCGGTACCGTGAGACGGAGCGAGCTCATGAGCAAGCCCGAGGTGAACTGATCAGATGCATCGTGGCCGCGCTCAGAGCTGGCAAGCGTCCAACGGATGTCGCGGCGCGTTCTCCGTTCACGGACGCGTATGTGCGTCGAGTGGCACGAGAGAACGGGATCCCCGCTCGGCCTCGCAGTAAAGAGTGACGGTCACGTTCGGGCGTTCGACCGGGGTGGCATGGTGGATGTGCTCAGGGCTTGACCCACACCCGGAGCGGGCCGATTGGGGTGAAGCCGTGCCGGGATGCGGGGGCCGGGTCGGTCTCGTAGCCGACCAGCGGGGGGCCGGGGAACAGCTCGGCCGCCAGCGCCACCGTGCCCGACCAGGCGGCGTTCAGGTCGCAGCCGAGGGCGAACACGTTCGAGACACCTACGACACCGCCGCTCGCGTTGAGCGCGGAACCGCACACGATGTCGCCGCTGATCCGGCCCGCCAGCACGGTTACTTCGCGCAGCAACGACGGCCGGAACAGGTCGTTGTTATGCCCGGAGAAGCAGGCGCCTTCCCAGTCACGGAGCGTGCCCGGGTCGCGGACCACCTCCCAGTCGATGACGTCACCGGTCGCCGCGGTGGCGATGGCCTCGCCGGTCTTCACGGGGGCGGGGCGGTGGATCCACTCGGCCTCGAACAGCAGGTCCCACCCGGGCGGCCGGATCGCCGCGAAGCTGTCCTTGACGGAGGCGCTCTCCTTGCCCTCGACCCCGTCCAGCAGGTCGGTCCACGTCGCGTCCGGGGAGAGGGTGATGGCGTCGGGATAGTAGGGCGGGGTGACGCCGGGGTGGGTCCAGCTCAGCGCGCCGAAGGTGCCGGGCGATCCGTGCGAGCGGCATACCGCGTCACACCACTCGGCGTTGTTGCGCGCCGCCTCAAGTAGGCGATCATCGGTCATCTCGCACTCCGTCTCACCCGGCTCATCTCGGGTTTGCGCGGCGGGTGGGGGCCGCTGTCAGCGGGTCCTCCGGCCAGGGGTGTCTGGGGTAGCGTCCGCGTAGCTCCGCGCGGACCGCACGGTAGCCGTCGCGCCAGAACGACGCAAGGTCCGCGGTGACCGCCACCGGGCGGCCGGCGGGGGAGAGCAGGTGTACGAGCAGCGGTACGCCGGCGATCATCGGTGTCTCCGTCCAGCCGAACAGCTCCTGCAGCTTGACCGCCAGCACCGGCTGCCCGCCCGAATAGTCCACGCGGACGCGGGAGCCGGTCGGCACCGCGATGCGCTCGGGCGCCACCTCGTCCAGCCGGCGGTTCCACGGGATCAGCCGCTTCAGGGCGGTGGCCACGTCGATGCGCTCCAGGTCGGCGCGGCGGCGGGCGCGGGAGAGTTCCGGCTCCAGCCAGCGGTCGGCCAGGGCGGTCAGGTCGTCCATCGGGGGCCATGGGTCGCCGAGCTCGCGATGGCAGAACGCCAGGCGGTCCCTGAGTGCGGTGGCCTCCTTGGTCCAGGTCAGCACGTCTTCGGTGCGCAGGCCGTACAGGATGGCCGCACGCACGTCGGCGTTCTTGAGCGGGGCGGAGGAGAGTTCGATCGCGCCGAGCCGCTCGATCACGCGGGCGGACACGTCGCCGCGGCGGTCGCCCGGCGGGGTTCGCCACGCGATCTCCTCCTCGGTGGTGACCGGGAGTGCCAGCCTGGCGGTCTCCTCGTCGATCACCACGGCCTGGCGAATCCGCGCCGACGCCGACCCGGTTGGACGGTCCGCCACCGCCACGGCCAGCCACTTCGCCTCGCCGAGCCGCGAACCCTCGGCCAACTGGGCCTGAGTGCCGGACGCCATCAGGTAGCCGCCGCCACGCCGCCGCGCCACCCGCTCGGGGAACGCCAACGCCACCGCCAGCCCGGCCATCGCATCGTCGGTCATGTCTTGTTGGGCGCCTCGTGGGGGTGGCTCGTCCTGCGGTAGGTCGTGGGTGGTCGGGCGGGGGGCGCTTCGGGTGAGGCGGCGGACCTCCTGGCGCCAGCGGGCGGTGAAGCCGTCGCGGCCGTGGCGGGCCGAGCGCCAGATCTCCACGAGGTCGTCACCCGCCTCCCGTGGGAGCTGGTCGGACAGGAGCGCCACCACCTCGGCGGCGCGCGGTCCGAGGTCGAGGAGCGCTCTGGCCAGGCGCGGGTGTACGCCGACGAGCGCCATCCGCCGCCCCCGCTCGGTCACCAGCCACGTCACCCGATCGGCGCCGTCGTCCATCGCGTACGAGGGCGTGGGGGTGTCGGGGGCCGGTTCCAGGGCGCCCAGGGTGTGGAGGGTGCGGGTGGCGGCGGTCATCGCGGCGGGTGGGGGTGGGTCCAGGAGGGCGAGGCCGGAGGCGTCCGGGGTGCCCCAGCAGGCGGCCTGGAGGGCGAATCCCGTGAGGTCCGCCAGTGCGATCTCCGGCCGGGCGTGGTCGGCGAGGCGCTCGTGTTCCGCGGCTGTCCAGCATCGGTACACCGTGCCGGGGGCCTCTCGTCCCGCTCGTCCGGCGCGTTGGTCGGCTGAGGCCTTCGAGACTCGTACGGTGGTGAGCGAGCCGAGCCCCCGGGCGTGGTCGGTGCGCGGTTCCCTGGCCAGGCCGGAGTCCACTACCACCCGCACCCCGGGCACGGTCAGGCTCGACTCCGCCACCGATGTGGCCAGCACCACCCGGCGCGCCGATCCGGGCGACAGCACGGCGTCCTGGACCCGGGCCGGTGCCTGGCCGTGCACCTGAAGCACCTCGACGCCACCAGGCATCCCGCCGAGCATTGCCGCCACTCTGGCGATCTCGCCCGTGCCGGGGAGGAAGCACAGGATGTCGCCGTCCCGTTCCGCCAGTGCTCGCCGTACGACCTGGGCGACGTGAGAGAGCAGGGCGGGGTCGACGCGGAGGCCGTGTGGTGGGGCGGTCGGGCGTACCGGTGGGGTCCACACGATCTCTACGGGGTGGGTCGCGCCCGAGGCGCGGACGATCGGGGCGTTGCCGAGGAGGCGGGACCATGGGGCGGCGTCCGCGGTGGCCGAGGCGGCGAGGATGCGTAGGTCGGGGCGGAGTGTGTCCCGTACGTCGAGCAGGAAGGCGAGGGCGGTGTCGGCGTCGAGGTGGCGTTCGTGGCATTCGTCGAGCATCACCACGTCCACGCCGGGCAGCTCCTGGTCGCGCTGGAGCCGCTGGAGGAGTACGCCGGTGGTGACGACCTCCACCATGGGGTTCGCGCCGGTGTGCCGCTCGCCGCGGATGGTGTAGCTGACGCCCATCCGCTTGGCGGCGGCTCGTACGGCCAGTCGTCGCGGCTCCGCCACCAGCACGCGTAGCCCGGCCTCCGCCAGCGCGAGCGGTACGACGGTGGTCTTGCCCGTGCCGGGCGGAGAGGTCAGGACGGCCGCGCCGACCCGATCGAGCACGCCGAGCAGCTCGGGCAGCACATGCCGGATGGGCAGCCCATCAGCCGGGGAAACCGGCCGCCCGTCAAACGTGGGCCGCCGCTCAGACCGGGACATGGGCCGCCGACAGGATCGAGTCGAGCAGGCCGGGGAAGCGGGCGTCGAGGTCGGCGCGCCGCAGGCTGATGTACTTCAGCCGCCCCTCCTGCTTCGACATGATCACCCCGGCCTCGCGCAGCGCCCGGTAGTGGTGCGAGGCGGTCGACTTGTGGACGCCGAGGGCGTCGCCCGCGCTGGTGCACGTCATCTCGCCGTGGACGGCGAGACGGATGACGATCTCCATGCGTACGGGATCGGACAGCGCGCGCAACACCTCGGTGAGCTGGATGTCCTCGGTGGCCGGGTGTGGGAGCAGGCGCATGGTCCGACCTTACCTCCGTCTTATTGTTTGACAACAATCCAACTATGCGTCAGTTTGATGGACATCCAACTAAAGGAGATCCAGTGAGCAGTCGGCTCTACCCCCTCGCGCTCGGGAACTTCGCCGTCGGCACCGGTATGTTCGTCACCGCCGGGCTGCTGTCGCCCATCTCCCGTGACCTGAACATCTCGCCGTCGGCGGCCGGTCAGTTGATGACCGTGTTCGCGCTGGCCTACGCGCTGCTCTCGCCGCCGCTCGCCGCTCTGACCGCCCGGCTGTCGCGCAGGCGGGTGCTGCTGATCGCGCTGGGCGTGTTCGTGCTGGGCAACACGTTGACCGCGCTGGCGCCCACGTACCCGCTGGTGATGGCCACCCGCGTGGTCGCCGCGGCCGGTGCGGCGATGTTCACGCCGACCGCCTCCGGCGTCGCCACCGCGCTGACCTCGCCGGAACGCCGGGGCCGCGCGCTCGCGCTGGTGATGGGCGGTCTGACCGTCTCCTCGGCGATCGGGGTGCCGCTGGGCACCTGGCTCGGCTCCGCGTCGAGCTGGCGGGCGACGATCTGGCTGGTGGTCGGGCTCGGCGTGGTCGGGTTCGCCGGGGTGGCCGCCGTGGTGCCCGACGTCATGATCGAAACGACGCGGCGGCTGGCCGATCGGTTCGCCCCGCTGGCCGACCGGCGTGTGGTGGCGGTGCTGACGACGCAGTTGCTGATGTTCGCCGCCGCGTTCACCGCCTACACCTACATCGGCTCGCTGTTCGACCTGCCGCTGCCCGCCGTGCTGTGGGCGTGGGGGATCGGCGGGATCGTGGGTAACCAGCTCGGCGGGCGGTTCACCGACGCGTACGGGCCGCGGCGGATGGTGCTGATCGGCATCGCCGCCTCGACGGTGTTCATGGCGCTCATCCCGGTCGCGAACCTCGCCCTGCCCGTCGCCCTGGTGTGGGCGTTCTGCTGGGGCGCGCTCGGCTGGCTGGTCGGGCCGGCGCAGCAGTACAGGACCGTCGCGGCCGTGCCGCACAACGTGCCGATCGGTCTCGGGCTGCTGTCGTCGGCCCAGTACGTCGGGCTGTTCGTGGCGGGCATCGCCGGCGGCCTGGCACTCGACGGGTACGGCCGGACGGGCGTGGTCGTGCTGGCCACCGGGCTCGGGCTGGTGGCGCTGCTGTTCACGCTGGTGACCTATCGGCCGGAGCCGGCCGGCTCGGCGAGCTCGTCGAACTCGCCGAGCGAGAGCGCGTCCCAGCGTGCCGATGACGGTCCGAGGGTCAGCCCTGGGCGGGAATCCAGCCGATCGTGACCGCGAGGATCACGAACAGGCCCAGCAGGATGCGGTAGATCACGAAGGCGGTGAAGCGGTGGCTGCCGATGTATTTCAGGAACCAGGCCACCGCGGCGTAGCCGACGAAGAACGAGATGACCGTCGCCACGATGGTCGGGCCCCAGGCGGGGGCCTGCCCATTGCCGATCTGGGCGACCTCCAGCAGGCCGGACGACAGGACCGCGGGGATGGCCAGCAGGAAGGAGTATTTGGCGGCGTCCTCGCGCCGGTAGTCGAGCAGCAGGCCCGCCGTGATCGTGCCACCGGAGCGGGAGACGCCGGGGATCAGCGCCAGCGCCTGCGCGAAGCCGTACACGATGGCGTGCGTGAAGCTCAGGTGCTTCTCCAGCGTGAGCTTGTTGCGGGCGGTGTGGTCGGCGAACCAGAGGATGAGGGCGAAGACGATCAGCGTGGTGCCCACCAGGCGCAGGTCACGGAAGACCGTCTCGATCTGGTCCTTGAACACGATGCCCAGGACGCCGATGGGCAGGGAGCCGACGATCACGTACCAGCCCATGCGGGCCGCGTAGTGACTGCGCAGGGCCGGTGTCCACAGGGAGCGGGTCCAGGTGGAGATGATCTCCCAGATCTCTTTCCTGAAGTAGATCAGCACGGCGGTCTCGGTGCCGAGCTGGATCACCGCCGTGAACGCGGCGCCGGGATCCGGCCAGCCGAAGAACGCGGAGACCACCCGGATATGGGCGCTGGAAGAGATCGGCAGGAACTCTGTGAGGCCCTGTATGAGCCCCAGCACCACTGCTTCGAGCCAGCCGATCACGACTTCACCTTTCCTGCGCCCGCGTAAGTGACGAGGCGAGGCTAGCGGATCCGCGGGCCGAGCAGTTGCTCGCGAAGGGCGGTCAATTGGTGGGAGTGCTCGACGGAGCGGGTCTCGTCGACCGAGTCGAGCGCCAGCAGCAGCGCGTCGGCCACGATGATGCCGGTCAGGGGCTCGGCGCTGATGCCGGTGGGGGTGTGGGGGGCGGCCAGCACGGCGTCGACCCGGTCGGCGAAGCTGCCCAGGTCGTCCGAGATGAGGATCACGCCGGCGCCCACCGCGTGCGCCCGGTCGATCAGGACCGTGAGCTCCCTGAGCTTGCGGGCGGGCTGGAAGATGACGACGGCCTCGCCGTGCTGGAGCGAGAGCAGGTCGTCGGCCAGCGCGAAGCCGGTGGCGGAGACCGCGCGGGCGCGGTGGCCGCGGCGGCCCAGCTTGAGCGCGAAGTAGCGCGCCGACGGCTCGGAGGCGCCCGCGCCGTAGACGAGCACCGAGCTCGCGTGGGCCATCACCTCGATCGCGCGCTGGAACGCCTCGGCGTCATAGAGCCGCCGGCAGTGGTCGACGCGCTCGCGGGCCTCGTCGAAGACCCTGGTCCAGATCGCCGACAGGTCGTGGCCCACATGGCTGATGCGCTGCCGCAGGCGTACGTCGGGCGCGACCGCCGAGGTGAACTCGCCGGCCAGCGCCCGCTTGAGCCCCGGCAGCCCGCCGAACCCGAGCCGCTGCATGGTGCGGATCACGGTGGCGTTGCTCGTGCCGGAGGCCGTGCCCAGCTCCTGCGCGCTGGAGAAGAGGATCTGCTCGGGCGCGGCGGAGATCAGGAACTGGCACACGGCTCGCTCGGCGGGCGACAGCTCGTCCCAGAGCTGCTTGACCGCGCTCCTGAGCTGCTCGATCGGACTGTGTGAATTTTCCATTACGACTCTTGACTCCCGTGTAGCGCCCATTACTCTTTCCTGGAAACGACCGCTACAGACTCGTTGCCTCACTGAAATGAACGTTACAGGCATCGGCCGGTCCAAGGAGAACCATTGAGCCTCACTTCCCTGCCCGTCGTCGAGATCGCCGGTGGTCCGCGCGAACGCGGCCGCCAGTACGGCGAGCAGGCCCGCGAACGGATCCACCGCGCGCTGGCCTACTACGCCGAGGCGTTCGGCCACTCCAGCGGCCTGGTCTGGGAGCAGGTGACGCAGCGGGCGGCGCGCTGGGTGGAGCCGAGCAAGGCGTTCGCCCCCGACCTGGTCGAGGAGATGGAGGGCGTCGCCGAGGGCGCCGGCATCGGCTTCCTCGACGTCGTCGCGCTGAACGCCCGCGGGGAGATCATCTACGACACCACGTTCAACTCCATGGAGCCCGACGGGTGCACCTCCTTCGCCCTGCTGGAGCAGGCGTCCGGCGACGGCCACGTCTACGCGGGCCAGAACTGGGACTGGCGCGACGGCGTGTCCGACACGCTCATGGTGCTCAGGGTGGTCCAGCCGGGGAAGCCCACGGTGATCATGCACGTCGAGGCGGGTCAGGTCGGGCGGCAGGGGGCCAACTCGGCGGGCATCGCGCTCAACGCCAACGGGCTCGGCGGGCGCTTCGACGACGCGATCGGCGTGCCGCAGACGCTGATCAGGCGCCGGGTCCTCGACAGCGCCGACCTCAACTCGGCGCTGGAGGCGCTGACCAAGTCGCGGGCCCACATCGCCAGCAACGCGCTGATCACCCATCGCGACGGCTTCGCGATCGACCTGGAGACCACGCCGGGCCCGGTCGGCTGGATGTATCCCACCGACGGGCTGCTCGTGCACGGCAACCACTACCAGGCGTTCATGCCGCCCCAGCTCGCCGCCGTCTACCGCCCCGGCTCGGCCGACTCGCTGTTCCGGGTGCCGCGCGCGGAGAGCGGGCTGCGGGCCGTACGACACGCCTCCGGCAGTGACGAGGCCCGCAAGCTGATCAGGCACGCCATGTCCGACCACCTCGGTTACCCCGAGTCGCTCTGCACCCACCCGGACGAGACCCGGCCCCCCGTGAACCGGTGGGCCACCCTGCTGTCGAGCTGCGTCGACCTCACCACGGGCGACTACTTCATCGCGGCCGGCACGCCCTGCGACCACGAGTACGAACTCGTGCCCTGGAACCTCTACGACGGACCGCACGGAGAAGAGACGTTGTGAAGAAGACACTCGCCCTGGTCGGGCTGATCGGGCTCACCGCCGCGTGCGGCGGCCCGGCCGCCACCACCAAGGCGCCCGACCCGGCCAAGCTCACCCTGGTCAACCAGACGGCCAAGGCGACGGGCGCCCTCGACTCGGCCACCTGGCTGCTCGACGAGGAGCCCGGCACGCTGGACATGGACATCGACGGCAACACCAACAACCGCACGGTCATGGCCAACGTCTGCGAGCGGCTCATGCAGACGCAGCCCGACATGACGGTCAAGCCGTGGCTGGCCGAGAAGGTCGAGCAGCCCGACCCGAAGACCATGGTGCTGACCCTGCGCAAGGACGCCACCTTCCACGACGGCTCGCCGGTCACCGCCGACGACGTCGTGTGGAGCCTGAAGCGGCACGCGGGCGAGGGCATGGACGAGTCCGACGAGTTCGAGGACGTCGACTCGATCACCAAGTCCGGCGAGGGCAAGGTCACGATCGCGTTCAAGAAGCCGAACGCGCTGTTCGTCCAGGCCATGGCGGGCGGCGGCGGCATCGTCCTGAACCAGAAGATCGTCGACAAGCTCGGCAAGGAGTACGGCACGCCGGGCCACGAGGACGCCTGCAGCGGTCCGTACCAGGTGAAGGACTGGAAGTCGGGCACCGAGCTGTCCATCGAGCGCTATGCCGCTTATTGGAACAAGGACGTCAAGCCGCTCACCAAGACGGTGACCTTCAAGTGGGCCGCCGACACCGCGCTGGTCAACAGCCTGACGACCGGTGCGGCCGACGGCGCGTACCTCTCCGAGACCGGCCCGGCGGTCGCGATGCAGGGCAACCAGGCGGTCAGCGTCGCCTACGGGCCCACCACGCGGGTGTACGTGCTGCTGCCCACCGACCGCGGCGTGCTGAAGGACCCGAAGATCCGCCGGGCGCTGTCGCTGGCGGTGGACCGGGCGGGCATCGCCAAGTCCGGGTTCGCCGGGCTGGCCAGGCCGTGGAAGGTGCCGGTGGGCGCGGGTGCCTGGTCGTACGAGAAGCAGGCGTTCCAGACCGCGTATGACCAACTGCCCGGCGCGCCCGAGACGCCGTCGCTCGACGAGGCCAAGAAGCTCGTCCAGGAGGCCGGCACGCCCAAGGAGCCGATCGTGGTGGCCACCAACGGGGACGAGGCCCGTACGGTGATCGCCAACGCGGTGGTCGACGCGGCCAAGAAGATCGGGCTCACCGCGCAGATCAAGACCGTGCCGCCGTCGGAGTTCGGCAGCTTCTACACCGACAAGTCGCTGCGCGCCCAGGTCGACCTGGTGCCCGACGACTGGTACATCACCAAGTCCGACCCGATCGGCTTCTACGACAACGGGCTGACGGGTTCGGCCAACAACTGGGTCGGCTTCAGCTCGCCCGAGTACGACGCGCTCGTCGCGAAGGCGCTGGCCGACACCGACGACGCCCAGCGCGCCAAGGACGTCATCGAGCTGCAGCAGCGGTTCACCGCCGACATGGTGTGGATCTCGCTGGTCGAGGTGCCGTCCGCGGTCGTGCTCGGCGGCAAGGTGACCGGGCCGCCCGCCTCCCAGGTCTACATGGGCTACCCGTGGGCCGCCGACCTCGGGGCCAAGGGCTGACCATGGTCCGCAAGCTGGCGGGCCTGCTCGCGACGCTGCTGGTCACCTCGTTCGTCATCTTCGGAGCGTCGTACGCGGCGCCCGGTGACCCGGTGACGTTCCTGGCGGGCGGCAAGGAGAACCTGACGCCCGAGTACCTGGCGGCCGTCCGGGCGCAGTACCACCTGGACGACCCGTTCCTCGTCCAGTTCGGGCGCTGGCTCGGCGACGCCGTGACCGGTGACCTGGGGCGGTCGACCCAGTACAACGACCAGGTGGGCGACCTGCTGGCGGCGCGGCTGCCGAGCACGCTCGGGCTGGTCGCCTACGCGGCGGTGCTGTTCGTGGTGTTCGGCATCGCGCTGGGCGTGCTGGCGGCGGTACGCGGCGGGCGGACCGACGCGGCGGTGGTGGCGGGCACGACGTTCGCCACCTCCGTGCCGCCGTTCGTGGTGGCCACCATGCTGATCTCGCTGTTCGGCGTCCGGCTCGGCTGGTTCCCGGTCATGGGCGGCGGCTCGCTCTGGCACCTGACGCTGCCCGCCGTGACGCTGGCGCTCGGCGCGCTCGCGATCATCAGCCGGGTCACCAGGCAGGCCATGATCGAGCAGCGCGAGCTCGACCACGTGACCGTCGCCCGCGCCTCCGGGCTGGCCGAGCGGCTGATCGTGGTCAGGCACGTGTTCCGCGGCGCGCTCGGCCCGATCGTGACCATGTGCGGGCTGGTGACGGCCGGCATGCTCGCCGGCACGGTGACCGTGGAGACCGCGTTCGGCCTCAGCGGCATCGGCTCGCTGCTGGTCAACGCGATCAACACGCACGACTTCCCCGTGACGCAGGCGGTGCTGCTGCTCATGGTCACCGCCTACATCCTGGTGACCACGCTGGTGGAGCTGGTCCAGCCGCTGATCGACCCCCGAGCAAGGAGGCGGGCATGACCGCTGTAGCCACGCTTTCTCCGCGGCCGGTCCGGCCGCTCGGCTACCTGCTCGCCTCCGCCTTCCTCGCCCTGGTCGTGGTCGCGGCGGTGTGCGCGCCGCTGGTCACGCCGTACGAGCCGGACGCGGTCGACTTCGCCGCCTCGCTCGCGCCGGTCTCGCCCGAGCACCTGCTCGGCGCCGACCAGTCGGGCCGCGACCTGCTCACCCGGATCCTGTACGGGGCCAGGACCTCGCTGGTCGGGCCGCTCCTGCTGCTGGCCATCGCCTCGGCCCTCGGCGTCGCCCTGGGCACGCTGGCGGCCTGGCACCGGGGCTGGGTCGACGCCGTGGTGTCCAGGGTGACCGACGTGATGTACGCCTTCCCCGGGCTGCTGTTCGTGGTGCTGATCGTGGCGGTCTTCGGCAACGGCATGACCACGGCGGTCATCGCGCTGGGCCTGGCCTACGCGCCGACGATCGCCAAGTACACCAGGAGCGTCGCGCTGGCCGAGTGCGGCAAGCCGTACATCGACGCCTATCGGGTGCAGGGCATGGGCGGGCTGGCCATCTGCGTGCGCCACCTGGTGCCGAACATGGCCCGCTCGATCGTCGGCTACCTCGTGGTGCTGTTCGGCGAGGGGCTGATGAGCCTGGCCACGCTGAGCTTCCTGGGGTTCGGCGCGCAGCCGCCGTCGTCCGACTGGGGCCTCATGGTCAAGGAGGGGCAGCCGGCGATCGTCCAGGGCGCGTTCCTGCCCGTGCTGGTGCCCGGTGCGGCCATCGCCCTGGTGGTCGTGTCGTTCAACGTGATCGGCGTACGGCTCGCCGACCGCATGGGCGTGAGGGGAATCTGATGCTGCTCTCCGTGGAGGACCTCACGATCGAGGCGGGCGGCCGGCGGCCGATCCTGCGCGAGGTGTCGCTGAGCGTCGGCAAGGGCGAGGTCGTCGGCCTGGTCGGCGAGTCCGGCTCGGGCAAGTCCACGATCGCCCGCGCGGTGCTGCGCCTGCTGCCGCAGGGGGCGACGGTATCGGGACGGGTGCTGGTCTCGGGTGCCGACGTGCTCTCGATGAACCCGGCCGCGCTCAGAGACCTGCGTGCCTCGCAGGTGTCGATGATCTATCAGGATCCGCGCTCGTCGCTCAATCCGGTACGCCGGATCGGCGACTTCCTCACCGAACGCATGGTGCACACGCTGGGCCGGCCCAAGGCCGAGGCGCGGGCACGGGCGCTGGAGCTGCTGGCCGCCGTCGGCATGCGCGACCCCGAGCTGTGCCTGCGGCAGTACCCGCACGAGCTGTCCGGCGGCATGCTCCAGCGCGTGGTCATCGCCGCCGCGCTGGCCGCCGATCCGGCGCTGCTCCTGGCCGACGAGGCGACCAGCGCGCTCGACGTCACCACCCAGGCCGAGACGCTCGCCCTGCTGCGCCGCATCCAGGCCGAACGGGAGCTCGGCATGCTGTTCATCACGCACGACCTGCACCTGGCCGCCGCCTACTGCGACCGGGTGCACGTGCTGTACGCGGGGACGGTGGTGGAGTCCCGGCCGGCCAAGGAGCTGTTCGCGGACCCGCGGCATCCGTACACGGCCGGGCTGCTCGCCTGCACGCCCGAGCTCGGCGACCCGCGCCCGATCCGCCCCATTCCCGGCCGGCCGCCGTCGCTCGACGACGCGTTCACCGGGTGCCCGTTCGCGCCGCGCTGCCCGCACGCGAGCGCCGAGTGCGAAACCTGGCAGCCGAGCCCCCTGACCGTCGCGGGCGGCTCGGCCGCCTGCCGCCTCGTGGAGGCCTGATGCTCGCCGCCCGCGGCCCGGTGCCGCCCGTACGAGACCTCGTGGAGGCATGATGCTGGCCGTGGACAAGCTCGGCAAGTCCTTCCAGAGCACCGTGGCCGCCGACGAGGTCTCCTTCGAGCTGCCGCCGGGCGGCTCGCTCGGGCTGGTCGGCGAGTCCGGCTCCGGTAAGACGACGATCGCCCGCATGCTGGTCGGCCTGGTCACCCCCGACTCCGGCACGATCACCGTGGCCGGCCGCGCCCGCGGCCCGAAGGAGCGCGGCAAGGCGGCCAGGCTGCGCAGGGCCCGCGAGATCCAGATGGTCTTCCAGGACCCCTACCTCTCGCTGGACCCCCGGCTGACCGCGACCGAATGCCTGCACACCTCGCTCCGCCTGCACGGCAAGCCCCCCGGCCGTGCCGCCGAGCTGCTCGACCAGGTGGGCCTCGGCAGCCGCGAGGCCGGCGCGCGCCCGCACCAGCTCAGCGGCGGCCAGCGGCAGCGCCTCGCGATCGCCAGGGCCCTCGCGGTCGAGCCGTCCGTGCTCGTGCTCGACGAGGCCGTGGCCGCGCTCGACGTCTCCATCCAGGCCCAGATCCTGGAGCTGCTGGCCCAGGTACGCCGCGACTCGGGCGTGGCCCTGCTGTTCGTCAGCCATGACCTGGCCGTCGTCCGGCACCTGTGCGACGAGACGCTGGTGCTGCACCGGGGGGTGGTCGTGGAGCGGGGCCCGGTCGAGCGGGTGCTGTCCGAGCCCGAGCACCCCTACACGCGCCTGCTGCTGGCCTCCGTGCCCGGCCCAGGCTGGGACCCGGCCAAGGTGGTGCGCTAGCGGCTAGCGCGCGGTCCAGGCCGATGCGTTCGCGGCGGCGTAGTCGGAGAAGTCCCGCGCGGGCCGGCCCAGCGCCTGGCGTACGCCGTCGGCGAGGTGCGCGTTGCGGCCGTCGAGCACCTCGGCGAACAGCCCGTTGAGCCCCTCGATCTCGTCCTCGGGCACGCCCTGCTCGCGGGCCCCCGCCGCGAACTGGCCGGCCGTCACCGGCACGTAGGCGATGTCCCGGCCCGTGGCCTTGGACAGCTCGGCGGCCACGTCCGCGAAGGTGAGCAGCCTCGGCCCGGTCAGCTCGTACAGCTTGCCGGTGTGGCCCTCCTGGGTCAGCGCCGCCACCACGACGTCCGCGATGTCGTCCACGTCCACGAACGGCTCGGGAACGTCCGCGATCGGCAGCGCGATCACTCCTTCGAGCACCGCGTCCAGCAGGTAGCCCTCGCTGAAGTTCTGCATGAACCAGCTGCACCGCACGATCGTCCAGTCGGCCCCTGACGTCTGGACGATCCGCTCGCTCGCCTCGGCCATCGGCTCCCCCCGGCCGGAGAGCAGGACCAGCCGCCCCACGCCGCTCGACACGGCGAGCTCGGTGAACGCCTGGACGGCTTCGACGGCCCCAGGGAAGGCGAGGTCCGGGTAGTAGGTCACGTACACCGAGTCGACGCCGTCCAACGCCGGCGCCCACGTCGACCGGTCGGTCCAGTCGAAGGGCGGTCTCGCGGAGCGCGAGCCGATCCGCCACGGATGGTCGAGAACGGTGAGCCGGTGAGCCACGCGGCGGCCGGTCTTGCCCGTGCCGCCCAGCACCAAAGTTGTCATGGCTCCAGTAAGCCGCCAGAGACTGAGACTCTCCATCGTTGAGAAGCGCAATCCCATATGCGATCGTCTAACCCATGGACCAGCTTGCCGCTCTACTCGACGGTCCGCGGGCGAGGGGCGCCTTCATGCTCCGCTCCATCCTCGATCCGCCCTGGTCGTTGCGGATTCAGGACGAGGCGCCGCTCACGGTGGTGGTGATGGTGCGCGGGGAGGCGTGGGTGGTGCCCGACGACGGTGACCTCACCAGGCTGAGTCCCGGGGAGGTGGTGATCGTGCGCGGGGCCGAGCCGTACACGGTGGCCGACGACCCCGCCACGCCGCCGCAGGTCGTCATCCACCCCGGCCAGCGCTGCGCCACGATCGACGGACAGTCCCTCTACCAGGAGCTGGACCTGGGCGTACGCACCTGGGGCAACGCCACGGACGGCGGCACCGTGATGATCACCTGCACCTACCACATGGAGGGGGAGGTGAGCAGGCGGCTGCTGGAGGTGCTGCCCACGCTGCTGGTCCAGCGGGGCGACCCGCTCCTCCCGCTGCTGGCCACCGAGATCGTCAAGGACCAGCCGGGACAGGGAGCGGTCCTCGACCGGCTGCTCGACCTGCTGCTCATCTCCGTGCTGCGGTCCTGGTTCGCCACCCACGAGGCGCCGGCCAGGTATCGGGCCCAGAGCGATCCGGTGGTCGGCCGGGCGATGCGGATGCTGCAGAACAACCCGGCCCACCCGTGGACGGTCGCCACGCTGGCCGCGCAGGTGGGCGTCTCGCGGGCCTCGCTGGCCAGGCGCTTCACCGAGCTGGTCGGCGAGCCGCCCATGGCGTTCCTGACCGGCTGGCGGCTGGCTCTGGCCGCCGACCTGCTGCGCGAGCCCGACACGACGATCGGCTCGGTGGCCAGGCAGGTCGGCTATGGCAGCCCGTTCGCGCTCAGCGCGGCCTTCAAGCGGGTGCGCGGCGTCAGCCCGCGGCAGCATCGGGCCGTCCGATGAGACCGCTGCTGCTGCTCGACGTCGACGGTGTGCTCAACCCGTTCAGTCGGCCCTCACCTGACTTCCGCCGGTACGTGTGCACGGTCGGCGAGGAGACCTACACCGTGCACCTCAACCCCAGGCACGGCACCAGGCTGCTGGAGCTGGCCCTGGTCACCGGTGCCGAGCTGGTCTGGGCGACGACCTGGGAACAGCACGCCAACCAGTGGATCGGGCCCCGGATCGGGCTGCCCGAGCTGCCCGTCATACCCATGGGGCCGGACCAGAGCGGTATGTACGGCGAGATGTTCAAGACGCCGCATGTGGCCGCCTATGTCGAGCGCAGGCCGTTCGTGTGGTTCGACGACCAGGTGTGGCTGGAGGACGAGGAATACCTCAGGGGCACTCAGGGTCTCGATGATTTCCTGCTCATTCATGTTGATCCCAGAGAGGGCCTGACCAGCCGACATCTCGCCCAGGCGCACGAGTGGCTGACCCTCTCAGGGTTTTCTCGGGGTTCCTAGTGGGATATCTCCTGCCTGACCATCCGTTTCTCAGGTAGGTACAACCACACGGAGGAACACGATGTACCGCTCACGAGAGCACAGAATCCTGGCCGGCGTCTGCGGCGGTCTCGCCGACAAGTTGGGCTGGTCTCCCACCCTCGTCCGGATCCTCTGGCTGCTGCTGTCGCTCATTCCCGGGCCGCTCTGGGTGGTCTACGTGATCATGTGGATCCTCATCCCCGAGGAGCCGAAGCGCTACTAGGCGTCTTATCCGAAAAGCGTCCTATCCTGGGACGCATGAGGGCAAGGCCACTGACACTCGTCCAGGATGAGCTCGTCGACTACGACAAGGCGATGGAGCGCATGACCGACCTCGTCGGTGAGCGCCAACGGGACGAGCGGCCGGACACGCTCTGGCTGCTGAGCCACCCGCCGGTCTACACGACCGGCCGCCGCACGCCGGTGACTCACCTGCCCGACCCGTCGCGTGGCATCCCCGTGGTCGAGACCGGCCGCGGGGGCCAGCTCACCTACCACGGCCCCGGGCAGCTCGTCGGCTACCTCATCGTCAAGCTGGGCGAGGAGGAGGGCATCGTCGACTACGTGCGGGAGGTGGAGCTGCGGCTGGTCGAGGCGCTGGGCGCGCTGGGGCTGCCCGCGGAGCGCCGCGACACCCCGCCCGGGTCCGAGTTGCTGACCGGCGTCTGGACGTCCGAGACGGGGCGCAAGGTCGTGTCCATCGGCATGAGGCAGAGCCGTGGCGTCACCAGCCACGGCTTCGCGCTCAACGTCGACGGTGACCTGGAGCCGTGGCACTGGGCGGTCGCGTGCGGCATGCCCGACGTGGACATGACCTCCCTCAAGAGGGAGCTCGAGGCCACGTCGATGGACACCGTCCGCTCGGCCGTGGCCACGGCTTTCGAGGCGTCCTAAGGCGTGGGCAGTTCGTCGACCGTCCTGCGTGGCCCGGTGAACCAGTGTTTGGCCGACAGCTTCCACCACAGGGCGATGCCGATCAGTACGACCCCGACCAGGACCGGCGCGTAGTTCACGTCCGTCCAGGTGAACTTCTCGTTGCCGGGGATCGCCGAGGGTTTGATCGGCATGATGAAGTAGATCGAGATGATCACGATCTCAATGCAGGCGATCCAGCACATGGCCCGATATTTCCGGCCAAGCGTCCACGGGCCGGGCCGGAACTTGTCGCCCATCCGCAGCCGCAGCCAGATCGGGATGAGGAACGCCAGGTAGAGCCCGATGACCGCGATCGACACGACGGCGAGGAAGGCCACCGGAGTGGTCGATCCCGGCGGCGCCCAGAGCGCGGGCAGCGTGATCAGCGCGGCCACCACACAGCCCGCGATGATGGCGTTGACCGGCGTGCGGTTGCGGTCGACCTTGGACCACAGCCGCCAGCCCGGGACGGCGCCGTCGCGCGAGAACGCGTAGGTCATCCGCGACATCGAGGTCACGCAGCTCATCCCGCAGAAGAACTGGCCGATCGTGGAGATCGCGAAGATCGCGGTGGCCAGCGGTGAGGAGAGCGCGGTCTCGAAGATGGCGCCCACGAAGCCGCCCTGCTTGTTGATCTCGTCCACGTTCGTCGCGGCGAACAGGAAGGCCAGCAGCAGGATCCAGCCGCCGATCGCCGAGTAGAAGATCGACTGCCAGAGTCCGCGAGCCGCCGCTGTGGAGGCGCCCTGCGTCTCCTCCGACACGTGCGCGCAGGCGTCGAAGCCGGTGATCGTGTACTGCGTGAGCAGGAAGCCCAGCGGCAGTACGTAGAACCAGAACGGTATGCCGCCCTCGCCGCTGCCGAAGCCGGAGTTGTTGATGGTGTCGGTGAAGACGAAGCCGACCGTCTGGTGGTGGGTCGGAGCGAAGATCAGGATCGCCACCACGACCGCGGCACCCGCCACGTGCCACCAGACCGAGACGTTCTGCAGCAGCGAGATGAGCCGGTGGCTGTAGATGTTGATCAGCGCGTGGAGCACCAGAACGATGACGAACAGCAGGAACGCGTTCCCGAGCGAGGCGTCCCACCCGCCGCCGGTGAGCCGGTTGATGGTGATGTTCAGGAACGTGGCGCAGCCGTAGTCGACCGACGCGGTGACCGCGATGAGGCCGATGAGGTTGAGCCAGCCGGTGAACCAGCCGTGGATTGGCTTGCCCATGGTGGCGGCCCACCAGTAGATGCCGCCCGCTGTCGGGTACGCGGAGACCAGCTCCGACATACAGAGACCGATGATCAGGATGAAAATGGAGATCAGCGGCCAGCCCCATGAGATGGCGATGGGGCCGCCGTTGTTCCAGGCCTGGCCGAAGGTGGTGAAGCAGCCGGCGAGGATCGAGATGATGGAGAAGGAGATGGCGAAGTTGGAAAAGCCGCTCCAGGTCCTGGACAGCTCCTGCTTGTAACCAAGCTCGGCGAGGCGCTTGGAATCCTCTTCTGTGGTCATTGAGGTCTCCCTGGGGGGTATGTGAAGGAGGGGACTCTCTGGGTATTTGGTCTAGGTCTAGACCATTTCCATCTCACAGGCAAGGCGTTACAGCCGAGTTTCGAGCTGGTAAGGACCGTTCTTTACCTAAATACGGCTGTGGCGCATATGTACCGCCCACGCGACCGCGGCCCCCACGGCGTACCAGAACAGGTCGGGCGGGTTGAAGGTGCTGCCCAGCAGCGGCCGGAGCAGCGGCGGGATCTCCCAGAGCTGGGCGAACTCGATCGCCCAGCTCAGCGCGGTCGCACCCAGCGCGGCCCACACCGGCCGGACGCGTGGCAGGACGAGCACGATGAGCAGATAGATCAGGACCGTGTAGAGCGCGTCGCCCGAGTATTTGGCGAACGGGCCGTCCCACAGCAGCCGCACCCCCAGCCCGGCCACGACGGTGACGACGGCGGCGGCGAGTACGGGCCAGCGAGACATCCCGCTCACGTTAGTAGCATCGGCCTACATGAGCGCGACGATGGTGGTGAAGGACCTCGCGGCGGGGCACGGCGAGCGGGTCCTGTTCTCGGGCCTCGACCTGGTGGTGGCCCCCGGCGACGTCATCGGGCTCGTGGGGGCCAACGGCGCGGGCAAGTCCACGCTGCTGCGCATGCTGGCCGGGCTCGACCGGCCCGAGGAGGGTTCGGTACGCCTCAGCCCGGCCACGGCCACGGTCGGCCATCTGCCGCAGGAGCCGGAGCGCCGCCCCGGCGAGACGGTCGGTCGGTTCCTGGCCAGGCGCACCGGCGTCGAGCGGGCGCAGCGGGAGCTCGACGAGGCCACCCAGGGCCTGGTCGAGGAGCGGCCGGGCGCCGACGACGACTACAGCGTCGCGCTGGAGCGCTGGCTCGCGCTCGGCGGCGCCGATCTGGAGGAGCGGGCGGCGGAGATCGGGCTGCCGGTGGACCTGGAGCAGCCCATGTCCTCGCTGTCCGGCGGCCAGGCGGCCCGCGCGGGGCTGGCCTCGCTGCTGCTCAGCCGCTATGACCTGTTCCTGCTCGACGAGCCGACCAACGACCTCGACCTCGACGGGCTCGACCGGCTGGAGGGCTTCGTCCACGGCCTGCGGGCCGGCACGGTGGTGGTCAGCCACGACCGTGAGTTCCTGGCCAGGACCGTCACCAAGGTGCTGGAGCTCGATCTGGCCCAGCAGCAGATCCGGTTGTACGGGGGTGGCTACCAGGCGTACCTGGACGAGCGTGAGGTGGCGAGGAGGCACGCCCGCGAGCGGTTCGAGGAGTACGCCGACACCCGCGCCCAGTTGGAATCCCGGGCCAGGACGCAGCGGTCCTGGATGGAGAAGGGCGTCAGGAACGCCCGGCGCAAGGCGACCGACAACGACAAGATCGGCCGCAACACGCGCATCGAGACGACCGAGAAGCAGGCCGGCAAGGCCCGCCAGTCGGAGAAGCTCATCGAGCGCCTCGAGGTGGTCGAGGAGCCGCGCAAGGAGTGGGAGCTGCGGATGGAGATCGCCGCCGCGCCCCGTTCCGGCGCGGTGGTGGCCACGCTGCGTGGCGCGGTGGTCAGGCGGGGAGCGTTCACGCTCGGGCCGGTCGATCTGGCGATCGGCTGGGCCGAGCGGGTGGCGATCACCGGGTCCAACGGCGCGGGCAAGACGACGCTGCTGGCCGCGCTGCTCGGGCGCACCCCGCTCGACGAGGGGGACGCCACGCTCGGGCCCGGCGTGGTGGTCGGCGAGGTGGACCAGGTCAGAGGGCTGTTCGAGGGGGAGGAGCCGCTGCTCGACGCGTTCGCCGCGCAGACGCCGGAGCTGCCGCCCGCCGAGGTGCGGACGCTGCTGGCGAAGTTCGGGCTGCGGGCCGCGCACGTGCTGCGGCCCGCCGACACGCTGTCGCCCGGTGAGCGTACCCGCGCGGCACTGGCCTTGTTGCAGGCCAGAGGCGTTAATCTGCTGGTGCTGGACGAGCCGACGAACCATCTCGATCTTCCCGCCATCGAGCAGTTGGAGTCGGCCCTGTCGAGCTACCCGGGCACGTTGCTGCTGGTCACCCACGATCGGCGGATGCTCGACGCCGTACACGTCGATCGCCGCCTGAGTGTGAGCGACGGGACGGTCCTTGAGCTCGGCTGAAAATTTACACCGCTCAAGGAAACGAAGGTGAAACAATTTTCCGGCACTCGTTGACACGCAGTGTTCGTATGGTGTGCCTTTCTCTACACAGGACACCCCCGCCTGAAGGTGAGGCACAATGAGGAAATGGTTCGCACGCCTGGCTCTGCTGGGCGTAGCGGTATTAGTCGCTGGTCAGGGCCAGGCGGCCCAAGCCGCGGAACCGGCAGCGGGGAAGAAGATCGTCCGCATCGGCGCGACGCAGTCGATGGACTCGATGAACCCCTTCCTGGCGGTCAGGCTGGTCTCGTCGGCGATCCAGCGTGAGATGTACAGCTTCCTGACCGTGCCCGACCCCAAGACGCTGAAGCCCAGCCCGGACCTGGCCGAGTCGTGGACGACCTCGCCCGACGGGCTCACGTGGACGTTCAAGATCCGCGGCGCCAAGTGGTCCGACGGCCAGCCGGTCACCGCCGAGGACGCGGCCTGGACGTTCAACAAGGTCATGACCGACGATGCCGCGAAGACCGCCAACGGTCCGGCCGTCGAGAACTTCGAGAGCGTCACCGCCAACGGCCAGGACCTGGTCATCAAGACCAAGGCTCCACAGGCGTCCATGCTGGAGAACCCGATCCCGATCATGCCCAAGCATGTCTGGGAGAAGGTCACCGACATCGCCAAGTACGAGGCCGACGTCTACCCGGCCGTGGGCAGCGGGCCGTACATCGCGGTCGAGCAGAAGAAGGACCAGTACGTCAAGCTCAAGGCCAACCCCGACTACTGGCTGGGCAAGCCCAAGATCGACGAACTGCAGTTCATCTTCTATGACAACCCGCAGGCCGCCATCGCCGGCCTGAAGAAGGGTGACATCGACCTGATCGGCCGCATGACGCCGCCGGACTTCGAGTCGATCAAGGGCGACCCCAACATCGAGCAGTGGAACACGCAGGGCCGCCGCGCCGCGTACCTGGAGGTCAACCCCGGCGCCACCACCACGGACAACAAGCCCGTCGGCGACGGTCACCCCGCGCTGAAGGACCCGAAGGTGCGCACCGCGCTGCACTACGCGATCGACAAGCAGAAGCTGGCCGACGAGGTGCAGAGCGGCCTGGCCAAGCCCGCCGACGGCTCGATCATCCCGCCGTTGTACAAGGAGTTCTTCTGGGAGGCCACGGGCGACCAGAAGGTCACCTACGACGTCGCCAAGGCCAACAAGATCCTCGATGACGCCGGCTACAAGAAGGGCGCCGACGGCGTCCGTACGATGCCCGACGGCAAGAAGAAGCTGGAGTTCCGCTTCAGCATCCACACCGACACCCCGATCGAGGACAAGCTCGCCGAATACCTGACGGGCTTCTTCAAGGAGATCGGCGTCACGCTGACCACGGTGAAGCTCGACTCCAGCAAGTTCGGCGAGCAGACGGGCGTCACAGGGCTGTACGACATCGCGATCAGCGGCTGGTCGGTCAACCCCGACCCCGAAGAGGTCCTGGCCACGCACCTGTGCAGCCGCAGGCCCACCGCGACGGGCGAGGGTGGCGGCACCGAGTCGTTCTACTGCGACCCGGCCTACGAGAAGCTCTACCAGGAGCAGCTCAAGGAGCTCGACCGGGCCAAGCGCGTCGAGATCATCAAGAAGATGCAGGAGCGCCTCTACACCGACGCTCCGGTGATCGCCATCTACTACCCGAACGACCTTGAGGGCTACCGCAAGGACCGGATCACCAGCATCACCCCGATCCCCGAGGACAAGGGCCTGATCTACGGCGGCAGCAGCGGCTATCCGTTCTACGCCATGGACGTCAAGGCCACCGCCACGGCGGGGTCCGCCGCCGCCGGCGGCGGCTCCAACACCGGCCTCATCGCCGGCGTGGTCGGCGGTGTCGTGGTCATCGGCCTCGCCGCGTTCTTCCTGACCCGGCGGCGTAAGAGCGTCGCCGACGAGCGCGAATGACCACTCCGCTCGAAGCGGCAGAGCCCGCCGTCCAGGCGGCGGGCTCTGGTGACGACCGCCCCGCCTACCGAGGCACGCTGAAATACGCGCTGTCGAAGGTCGGCGGGGCGTTGTTCAGCGTCGCCATGGTGATCGTCGGCACGTTCTTCGTGTTCCGGCTGCTGCCCGGCGACCCCGTGCGCAACCTCGCGCAGGGCCGCAACATGACCCCGACGCAGCTCGCCCTGGAACGGCACCGGCTCGGCCTGGACAAGTCGCTGTTCGACCAGTTCTTCGACTTCGTCGGCAAGACGCTCCACTTCGACCTGGGCACCTCCTACGAGTACAACCGGCCGGTCCTCAGCCTCATCGGCGAGCGGTTCCCCGCGACGCTGCTGCTCGCGGGCGGGGGCCTGGTCATCGCGGTCAGCCTCGGGATCTGGCAGGGCCAGCGGGCCGGATGGCGGCGCGGCAGCCGCTTCGACCGGATCTCCACGGGCGTCTCGCTGGTGCTGTGGTCCATGCCGACGTTCTGGCTGGGGCTGCTCCTGCTCATGGTGTTCGGCGTCGGGATCGGGCCAATTCCCGGCCTCTTCCCGACCCGGGGCATCGAGAGCGTGGACGCGCCCGACGGCTTCGCCTACGTGCTCGACGTGGGCATGCACATGGTGCTGCCGTGCCTGACCCTGGTGGCCGTGGTCTACGCCCAGTACCTGCTGGTCATGCGGTCGTCGCTGCTGGAGGAGGTGGGCCAGGACTACGTGAACGTGGCCCGCGCCAAGGGCCTGCGCGACGAGGAGGTACGGCGGCGCCACGCGGTCCCCAACGCGCTGCTGCCCACGGTGACCCTGGTCTTCATGCGCATCGGCTTCGTGGTCAGCGGCGCGGTCACCGTCGAGACCATCTACAGCTGGCCCGGGCTCGGGCAGCTGTTCTACGAGGCGATCAGGGTGCCTGACTTCACACTCATGCAGGGCACGTTCATGCTGATCACCGTCGCGGTGATCCTCATGAACACGCTGGCCGACGTGGTCTACCACATCATCGACCCGAGGGTGAGGTCGGCATGACCTCCGTCGCCGCGTCCCGCAGACGGCTGGCGCTCGGCCGCTTCTGGGGGAGCTTCCGCCAGGAGCGGGCCGGGATGGCCGGGCTGGTGGTGCTGGTCGCCGCGGTCCTTCTGGCGCTGATCGCGCCGCTGTTCATCGATGACGGCGTGACCAGCGTGGTGAGCGGCACGACCGACAAGTGGGCGGCGCCCAGCCTCGCGGAGCCGTTCGGCACCGACGAGTCCGGCCGGTCCATCCTGCTGATGGTCTGGTGGGGCTCGCGTACCTCGCTGCTCATCGGCTTCCTCGCCGCCCTGCTGAGCATCGTGATCGGCATGATCGTCGGCATCGCCGCCGGGCACTTCCGCGGCTGGATCGGGGCCGTGCTCATGCGGGTCACCGACTGGTTCCTGGTGCTGCCCTCGCTGATCACGGCGCTGGTGCTGGCGGCCATCCTGGGCGGCAGCACGGCCACGATCATCGTGGCCATCGGCATCACCACCTGGCCGTCCACCGCCCGGCTGATCAGGTCTCAGACGCTGTCCGTGGAGGCCAGGCCGTACATCGAGCGGTCGAAGGCGCTCGGCGGCGGGCACTGGCACATCACCACCCGGCACGTGCTGCCGAACGTGGCGCCGCTGCTGCTCGCCAGCACCACGCTGGAGGTCGCCAGCGCGATCGTCACCGAGTCCACGCTGGCCTTCCTCGGCGTCAGCTCGAACAAGACCTCCTGGGGCACGATGCTGCGCGCGGCCTACGACTTCGGCGCCCCCACCCACGGCGCGTGGTGGTACATCCTCATTCCCGGCCTGTGCATCCTCGCCGTCGTCATGGCGTTCACGCTGGTGGGACGCGCACTGGAAGCCGTGCTCAACCCGCGGCTCAGGAAGGCGGGCGCATGACCCTCCTCGAACTCGACGACCTCTCGGTGACGTACCGGATCGCCTCGGGCGAGGTGCCGGCCGTACGGGGAGTGTCGCTGAAGCTGGACTCGGGGGCGGCGCTCGGGGTGGCGGGCGAGTCGGGATCCGGCAAGTCGACGCTGGCCATGGCGCTGCTGCGACTGCTGCCGCGCGACGCCCGCGTCGCCGGCCGGGTCCTGCTCGACGGCGAGGACATCCTCGCCATGAAGTGGGGCCGCCTGCGCGCGGTCCGCTGGGCCGAGGCGTCGATCGTCTTCCAGGGCGCCCAGCACGGTCTCAACCCGGTGCGCAGGATCGGCGACCAGATCGCCGAGCCGCTGCTGGTGCACAACCTGGCCAAGCCCGACCAGGCCGGCAAGCGGGTGGCCGAGCTGCTCGAACAGGTCGGCATGCCCACCTGGCGGGCCCGCAGCTACCCGCACGAGCTCTCCGGCGGCCAGCGGCAACGTGTGATGATCGCGATGGCACTGGCCTGCTCGCCGCGGCTGATCATCGCCGACGAGCCGACGACCGCGCTCGACGTGATGGTCCAGGCCCAGGTGCTGACCTTGATCAAGGAGCTGATCGCCGAGCAGAGCATCTCGCTGGTCATGATCTCGCACGACCTCTCGGTGCTCGCCGACGTCTGCGACCAGCTCGCGGTCATGTACGCGGGCCGGGTCGTGGAGAACGGCCCGTCGCGCGAGGTGTTCCACGAGGCCAAGCACCCCTACACGCGGGCACTGGCGGCGGCCTTCCCCACGGTCGGCGACCCGGTGTCGCGGCTGGCGCCCAAGGGACTCGGCGGCGATCCGCCGGACCCGATGGACCTGCCCACCGGCTGCACGTTCCATCCACGCTGCCCGGTGGCGCTGGATGAGTGCGCGACCCTCGATGTCGAGCTCTGGCCCGCGGGCGACAGCCGTGCCGCTGCCTGCGTGCACGTACGGGCGAAGGAGGAGGCCTCATGATCGAGACGGAGACGTCCTCGGACACCGTCGACACGGCGCGCCACACCCTGCTGGAGGCCCGTGACCTGCACGTGGAGTTCCCCTCGCGGGGGCGGCGGGCCCGTGCGGTCGACGGGGTGAACCTGTCGATCGGCGCGGGCGAGATCGTGGCGCTCGTCGGCGAGTCCGGCTGCGGCAAGACCACGCTGGCGCGCACGCTGATGGGCCTGGAACGTCCTACCTCGGGCTCCGTCGTGTACGACGGGGCGCCGCTGGACTACCGCTCCAAGGCGCTCAAGGCGTACCGGAAGATCGTCCAGCTCGTCCTTCAGGACCCGATGGGCTCGCTGAACCCGCGGCACACCGTCTACGAGGCGGTCGCCGAGGGCCCGCGCATCCACGGCCTGTCCGGCGAGCGGGAGATCGTGGCCGAGGCGCTGTCCAGGGCCGGGCTGCGGCCGCCTGAGCGGTTCTTCCAGCGCTATCCGCACGAGCTGTCGGGCGGTCAGCGCCAGCGGGTGGTCATCGCCGGGGCGTTGGCCCTGAGCCCCAAGGTGCTGGTCGCCGATGAGCCGGTGGCCTCGCTCGACGCCTCGGTGCGGGGCGAGATCCTCGCGCTGCTGCTCAAGCTCCGCGCGGACCTGGGCCTGTCGGCGCTGGTCGTCACCCACGACCTCGGGCTGGCCTGGAACATCGCCGACCGGGTCGCGGTCATGTACCTCGGCAGGATCGTCGAGTCGGGCCCGGTCGAGCAGGTGCTGACCGCTCCCCGGCACCCGTACACGCAGGCCCTGCTGTCGGTGCTGCCGGAGTCGCCCGAGCGGATCGTGCTGACGGGCGAGCCGCCGGACCCGACGCGGATCCCGGGCGGCTGCCGCTTCCACGCCCGCTGCCAGGTGCTCGCCTCCGGCAAGGCGGCCGAGGCGGGCGTGGACGCCAAGTGCCGGTCGGAACTGCTCGACATCCTGCCCGCCACGGCGGCGGCGCAGGCGGCCTGCCACTACGCGGAGCTCAGCGCTTGAGTCCCGCGGAGCTCGGCTTTCGAGCTGCGCGGGGCCGCTTGAGCTGCCCGGTGCTCAGCGCTTGAACGCCGTGGCGTGCTCGGCGGCCCACTGGGCGAAGGAACGCGGTGCCCGGCCGGTGACCTGCTCGACGGTCGGGACCACCGTGTAGCCGGCCTCGGGGGTGTCGCCGAGCGCGCCGATGAGGAACTCGATCGTCTCCGGCCCCATGCCGTCGCCGCGCCACTTGGCGCGGGCCTCGTCCTCGGAGAGCTCGACGAAGCGGATCTCCTGGCCGACGGCCTCGCTGAGGATGCGTACCTTCTCCGTGGTGGTGATGGCCTGCGGCCCGGTCAGCGTGTACGTCTTACCCGCATGGCCGTCGCTCGTCAGCACGGTGGCCGCCACGGCGGCGATGTCGCGCTCGTGCACCACGGCGCTGAGCCGGCCGCCGAACGGCTCCCTGATGACACCCTCGGCCTTGATCGTCTGGGCCCACCACTGCAATGTGTTGGACATGAACTCGACCGGCGCCAGCAGCGTCCACTCCAGCTCACTGGTGGCCAGGGCCTGCTCCAGCGGGCCGTCGGCACGCCCGCCCAGGACGGTGATCTTGCGCACGCCCGACGTGCCGGCCAGCGCCACGAGCTGCTCGCCGGTCTTCAGCGGCGCGTAGTCGTCGCCCGCGAAGTTGATGAGATGAACGGCCTCGACGCCCTCGAAGGCGGCCATAAGGCTGTTCGGCTCGGCCAGGTCCCCGGCGACGACCTCCACACCCTCGGGCAGGTCGGCCTTGGCCGGGTCGCGGGTCAGGGCGCGCACCTGGTGCCCGTTCCGGGCGAGCTCGTCGACGATGAGGCGGCCGACGGTTCCGGTGGCACCGGTGACGAGGATCGTCATGACAGGCTCCTTCTGGCATTTATGCGGAACGGAACGTTCGGTTCTCACTATACCAGAACGGAATGCTTTATTCCTCGTAATTCTTCAGCGCGATGGCCGTCGCGGCGCGGGCCATGGGGCCGGCGATGCGGTCGATCATCCGGTCGCGGCCGGGCAGGTGGGGGAGCAGCTTGATCATCCTGGTCTGGAACCAGATGACCGCGCGCGACGGCAGCACCATGCCCTTGACGTTGGCCGGGCCCAGCTTCTGGTTGACGTCCACGAACGCCCGCATCTCCCGCTCGAAGCCGTCGACGCCGCCGCCGGACGCCAGCTCACCGGCCAGCACGTACGCCCCCACCAGGGCCAGGCTGGTGCCCTGACCCGAGGCCGGCGAGGCGCAGTAGGCGGCGTCGCCGACCAGCACGACCCGGCCCGTCGACCAGCGGTCCATGTGGATCTGGCTGACGGAGTCGAAGTAGAAGTCCGTCGACCCGCGTACGGCTTCGAGCAGCTCGGGCACCTCCCACTCGACCCCGGCCATGGCCTGGGCCAGCAGTTCCTTCTGCCGGCCGAGGTCGCGGTGGTCATAGGTGAGCGGCTGCGACGACCACATGAACAGCGCCTTGGCGTTGGAGTCCTGCCGCGTGCTGTAGACGTTCGCGGTCCGGCCGGGGGCGGCGTGGACCGCCTCCTCGCGGTCGAGGCCCAGGCGGTTGGGGACCGTACAGATCGAGATGTAGTAGCCGAGGTCGCGGACGAACGCCGACTCGTCGCCGAAGGCCAGCCGGCGGGTGTTGGAGTGCACGCCGTCGGCGCCGACGACCAGGTCGAACCGCCGCGGCGCCGACCGCTCGAAGGTCACCGTCCCGTCCTCGGAGATGCCGGTGATCGAGTCGTCGAAGATGTACTCGACGTCGTCGCGGGTCAGGTCGTACAGGAGCTCGTTGAGGTCGCCGCGCATGATCTCGGCGTCGGTGCCCTCGCGCCCGCCGAACAGGTCGGCGTCCATCTCCGCGATCCGCTGGCCCTTGGCGTCGTAGTGCGTGGCGATCCGCATGTCGGTGCTCTTGGCGCGGACCGCGTCGAGGAGGCCCATCCGCTCGATCACGTCGAGTGCCACGCCGCGGATGTCGACCTTGTAGCCGCCCTCGCGGAGTGCGGGCGCCCGCTCCACCACGGTCGGGGTGAAGCCGTGCTGCCGCAGCCAGTAAGCCGTCGCGGTGCCGGCGATGCTCGCGCCGGAGATCAGGATGTTCGTCATGTCCTGAAAGGTACACGCGTCTCAGACGCTTGTCTAGAACGATTGTGTTAGACTTTGCGGCATGGGAAACCGGGAAGATCTGCTGGCCGGGGCCAAGCGTTGCCTGATCGAGAAGGGCTACTCGCGCACGACGGCGCGCGACATCGCCACCGCCTCCGGCGTGAGCCTGGCGGGCATCGGCTATCACTTCAGATCGAAGGAAGCGCTGATGAACGAGGTGCTGTTCGAGGTGATGCGCGAGTGGGGCGATGACCTGGCGGCGACACTGACCGCCGACGTCAAGGCCGACGCGACGCCCCTCGAACGCTTCGAGGCGGCGTGGGACCGGGTGATCGAGTCATTCGACCGGCTGCGGCCGCTCTGGGTCACCCAGTTCGAGCTGCTGGGCCAGATCGATCACACGCCGGACATCCGGCAGCAGCTCGTGGCCGGCATCCAAGAGGGGCGCGTCGGGCTGGCGGAGTTGTTCGAGGGCATCGACCCGGCGGCCGACCCGGAGCGGGCGCGGCTGGTCGGCACGTTCTACCAGGCCATGCTGACGGGGTTCCTGTCGCAGTGGCTGGTCGACCCGGACAGCGCGCTGTCGGGCCGCGAGGTGGTCGCGGCCCTGCGCATGGTCCAGAACTCGGGTTAGCTCGGGTTGGCTCGGGTCAGAAGGCGCTGATCGTGGCGGGCGCCCGCTCGGCCCGGCTCAGCGTGCGGATCACCGCCGTCGCGCCATGACGGTGTACGGCCAGCCGCGCCAGCAGCTCGACGACCGGATCGATGACCGAGGCCGGCAGCTTGGGAGTCTCCACGCCCACGCTGGCGGCCAGGTCGTCGGAGTGCACGACCAGCTCGATCAGGCGGGTGAGCAGGAAGTCGTCGAACCGCAGCGACCAGCCCGACCACGGCAGGTGCACCACCTTGTCGCGGGCCTGCGCGGGCAGCTCGGCCCGCTGCCGGTCGAACAGCTCCCCGGCCCTGGTGGCCAGGGCCGCCGGACCGTCGGCGGCGGCCGCTTCACCGGCCCGCCTGATGCCCACGTTGCTCTCGTGGTCGAGACCCGCCTGCACCCACGGCGACCTGGTGTAGTGCTCGATCAGCGGGACCGGCTCGGCGGGCCGGCCGCCGTCGTCGAGCAGGTTGTCGACCCGGACGAGCTGGTGGGCCAGGTGCGCGGCCAGGCCCGCGACGCTGAACTCGTTCAGCGCGCTCGGCTTCTCCCACGCGGCGGCCACGGCGGGCTCGCGCAGCAGCGCCACCGCGGACTCCGCGGCGACCAGATAGGACTCTCTGATCTCCCCCATGTGCCGCCCTTCCCCGGGTTCTGGTGATGACCCGGCCCACACTATCCCGCGCTGGATCAGGGTGAGCGCGCGCCTCTGAGGGCCATGCGGCCGGTCGCCGGGCGGCGCACTTGATTGCTGGGACTCAGTCCAGGGCGCGCTTGATCGCCGCCCTGATGAAGACCCGGGCCAGCGTCCCGCGCCTGAACCGGCTCAGGAACGGCCGCGGCATGTCGTACCGGCGGGCTCGGACGTCCGCCACCACGTTCATGGGCGCGCCCAGCTCGGCCAGCACGTCCAGGGCCTCCCGCTTGGTGATCAGCCGCCCGTCCCGCAACGTGACCGTGGCTCTGGCCACGGTGATCATCCCGAGATCCACCCAGATGTCCTGCAGCCAGCGCTTACGTCCACGTGTCTTGACCAGCCAGAAGTCCCGGAGATCGGTCCGGATGAACTCGCCCAGCTCCTGGTCCGACACCGGCGGCAGCAGTCCCGCGGGCGGCTCGCCGTACAGCTCGAGAGCGCCCGCGTGCAGCTCGCGGCGGGTCACAGGCGTGACCGGCCGCTCGTACAGCTCCTGGTGCGCCCAGGTCACATGCTCGGTCGCGAAGTCCGACAGCCGGTGCCTGGGCATGTAGGAGCAGTGCAGATGCTCGACGAGCGGCAGATCGAGCCGCTCGTGCAGCTTGGCGAGCCGCCGCCGCTGCTCCTCGGTGACGTCCGTCTCGACCACCGCGATGAGATCGAGATCGCTCTTGCCCGGCTGGTAGTCGCCCGCCGCGAGCGACCCGTGCGCCCACAACGCGACGAGGGGTACGGCCGGCCTGAGGTCGTCGAGAAAACGGGTTAGCAGAAGATCGGTGGGCCCGTGCATGATGGCCACTATGGTCGAGACGAGTTCCAACCGAAAAGTTGCCCTGGTCACGGGCGTGGGCCGCACCGTCGGCATCGGCGCGGGGATCGCCCGCCAGTTGGCGGCCGCGGGCTGGGACATCGCCTACACCTACTGGACCCCGTATGACGAACGCATGGCCTGGGGCGCCGAGCCCGAGGCGGCCGACGCGATCGGCAAGTCCCTCGCCGGGCGCGGCGCGGCGATCGAGGCGGACCTGGCGGACGTCGACACCCCCGCACGGATCTTCGACGAGGCCGAACGCCGGCTGGGCAACGTCACGGCCCTGGTGATGTGCCACTGCGAGTCGGTCGACTCGGGCCTGCTCGACACCACCGTCGCGAGCTTCGACCGGCACTTCGCCGTCAACGCGCGCGCCACCTGGCTGCTGGTCCGCGAGTACGGACGCCGCTTCACGGGCACCCGCGGCACCGGCCGGATCATCGGCCTCACCAGCGACCACACCGTCGGCAACCTGCCCTACGGCGCGAGCAAGGCCGCCCTGGACCGCATCATCCTGGCCGCCGCCCGCGAGCTGGCCCACCTCGGCGTCAGCGCCAACGTCATCAACCCCGGCCCGGTGGACACCGGCTGGATGTCGGACGAGGCCCGGGAGAGCCTCACCCGCCAGACCCCGCACAACCGACTCGGCACGCCCCAGGACACCGCCCACCTCGTCGACTTCCTCTGCTCACCCCAGGGGCAGTGGATCAACGGTCAGCTGCTGATGAGCAACGGCGGCTTCGCCTAGAGCGCGTGGCCTCCCGCCACCTGACCGGGGCGTTTCGTATCGACCATCCAAGGAGCATGTTCGTGATCGACCCGAAGGTGCGAGGGAGAGTGGCGCTGGTGACCGGCGCCAACCAGGGCATCGGTGCTGCCACCGCCGTCGCGCTGGCCGCGCAGGGGGTCGCCGTGTTCCTGACGTACAAGCGGCTGGCACCAGTGAACCATCCGGCCTATCCGGATGGGTACAACACGTCGCGAGGCGCGGGAGCCGACGACGTCGTACGGCGCATCCGCGAGGCGGGCGGCACGGCGGAGGCGGCCGAGGCCGACCTGGCCGACCCCGAGACGCCGCGAGCGCTGTTCGACCTGGCCGAGCGGGCGCTGGGGCCGGTGGAGATCCTGGTCAACAATGCCAGCAGCGGCTCACTGGGCGACACGTTCACGCCTGATGGGCACGACGCGTTCGGGCGGCCGCTGCGGCCGGTGGACGCGGAGAGCTACGACCGGCAGTTCGCCGTGGACGTACGCGCCGCGACGCTGCTGATCGCCGAGTTCGCACGGCGCCACATCGAGCGCCGAGCGGACTGGGGCCGGATCATCGGGCTCACATCCGGCGGACCCGACGGCTTCCCGACCGAGGTCTCTTATGGCGCGGCGAAGGCGGCACAGGAGAACTTCACCATGTCGGCGGCCCACGAGCTGGGCCGCTACGGCATCACGGCCAACATGGTCTACCCGGCGGCCACCGACACGGGCTGGGTGAACGCCGAGGTCGAGCGGGCGGTGGCGGCCAACAGCCCGCTGCGGCACGTCGGGCGGCCAGAGGAGGTGGCCGACGTGATCACCTTTCTCGTCTCGCACCAGGCGCGAACCGTCACCGGCCAGCGCGTCAGGCTCTACTGATGCGTCACGGCGGGCTGAACAGCGCGCTCACCGACTCGCCGTCGGTCGTGCCTCTGGCGATCTCGTCGTCCAGGATGATCACGTCCTTGCCCTCGACCTCGCCGATCACCGAGCTGACTTCTTTGCTACGCCGGCAGGCTCCAGCTCAGCCCTGTGGGGTTGCCGAGCCATACCTGCTGGCCCTCACGGGTTACCGTGAGCCCGAAGCCAGACTGATGCGGGCTGCCTGCTTCCTGCCACATCTCGATGGCTTTCTCCACCGCATCCCACAGGCGAACCGGCCCGTGCTGTCGTACCGTCCACTCGCCTGCGGGGCCCGGTAGGGCCTCGGCTCGCGAGCCGGTGCCGACGTCGAGCAGGAAAGTGGTTCCGTCCTCTCCCCAGGAACACTGCGCTTGGGGTATCGCAAGCTGAGCGACCCACAGAGCCGCTTGATTCTCCAAGATCGCTGGGTTGATCCTGCTCTTGGACGTGTCGCCGATGCCTCGCACCATCGGAGGGCGCGGTGGAGGCAGGTGGGAGCGGGCGGTAATGAAATACAGGTCGTCTTCCAAGAAACGGCCACTGGCCGTGCCGTCATGGGCCATGGTGATGTGCGCGAACGCAACTCCCCCCATCCACCCTCGCATGGGGGCTGTAATGGTGCCTCCTGGTCGAACCTGTGACATCCATTCTCGGGGGATTGTGCGAACCGAGCAGGTTGCGATCAGCCGATCGTATGGGGCGTTCTCGGCGTATCCGTATAGACCGTCTCCCTCCACTAGCGTGGGGGTATAACCTTCCCCAATGATCGCCTCACGGGCGCGAGCGGCCACCGTCGGATCGCACTCGACTGAGCTGATCGCGGCGTTTCCCAGCCGCTGACACATCAATACGGTTGAGTAGCCCGTACCTGTGCCTATTTCTAGGACCGTGTCCCCTTCGCTGATCTGGGCCGCCTCCAGCATCCTCACGATGAGGCCGGGGAGCGTGGACGATGACCGTGGCTCACCCTGCACAACTCCTGTCGCTTCCTCGGCCATAAGGTCGCCCACCTGGGTTACCCAGGTCTCGTTGGAGTAGGCCAAGCTCAGCCACTCTTCCTCACTGACCTCGGAACGCCGTAGTGGCGTCCACAAGTCGCCTCGGGCCGGATCGGACAGGTAGAGGGCATCGCCTAGGAATCGCTCCCGCGGCACCGTTGCTAGCGCGTTGTGCCAGTCGGGCGATGCTATTGAGCCCGCAAGGACGAGGCGGAGGCTAGCGGCAGTGGCGGTCATGGCCACCATCCTTCCAGCAGTACGTCAGCGAAAGCGTCGGCTATCGCTTCGCTGTTCGGCAGCCATCCCCATTGGCCGTTGGGGTTGCATTCGACGAATGTCCACACCTCCGATGATTTGGCTTCCCCCGATTCGAGTGTGAAGTCAAAACAGCCGAAGGTCAGCCCAAAGTGATCGAGGTAAGCAAAAAGGGATTTCCTGATCGCTTCAGGGACTTCGATGGTGTCGTGGACTAGTTGGCCCCAGTCGCCAGAGCGCCAGTCCAGCGATCTGTCAGACGTTGTGATTCTGCTTGCGAATACTTGTCGGCCAACGACGGTCACGCGGGCGTCGCTGGTCTTCTGTATTTCTTCCTGGAACATGTGGCTGGTCATTGACACCGTGCCGTCCAGATCATCGGGGCTGATCCGTTGTGTCCAGATCTGGCTCGCCTGACCATCGACCGCTGGGGCGCCCCGGAAGGACTTGTAGATGGTTCGCCCGTGTTTCAGGGAGAAATCGCGGGCTGAGGGTAGATCGTTCGTGACCAATGTCGAAGGGATCTTCATGCCCACCTGAGTGGCCACCTGCAGCTGGGTCACCTTGTAGTCCGCGCGTTCAGTCGCGGAGGGATGATTGACGTAACGGCAATTTGGCAAGGTCCTCAGCAGCCCACCAAGCCCGAATCGGGCTTCGGTGAGTATAAATCGCCTCGCCTGGTCTTGCGTCGCGTCGCTGCGCAATGACGTGGGGCGGCGATAGTAGGCCGCCGCGATCTCATCCAAGGGGACGTCACGGCTGGGTGTGCGAAGCCACCCGCTCCAGCTCGCGCGCTTGCTGTCGATGAGTGCGCTGACCGTCACCCCGGTGCCGATATCGACAGGGTCGATACGCAACACCTGTACCTTGCGTTCGTTCAGCGCTTCGATGACCATATTGGCCGTCGCATCATCCAATGACGTGACGACCAATACGGCATACGGAATTGCGTGCATCTGTCAGTCGGTAGAGTCGTCGGCGACCTTCGGCGAGTTGCCGGACCCGTCGCTACCGCCCTGTGACATGGTGACCGTACCCCGTTGCATGTCCACGATCGCCCCGGCGGCGTCGCGGAAGGTCGTGAGCTGCGTCGCGGCATCGAAATCGACGGTGTGATATTCCGGCTTTGTCTCCGAGAGCTGGGTCATTCGCCCCAAACCCCACGGGCGTATGGCAGGGCGATTTCAAGGTCGCCGCTGTGAGGTGATGGTCACGTGATGTCCGGATCCATCGTCGCTACATAGCGTGACCGCAGAAATAATGATGACC